>JAIITD010000120.1 GCA_022737715.1 Veillonella sp. | reverse complement strand
ATAATCATTGCATCCTTTGGATCAATTTATAAAGAAGCGGTGGAAACATCCATTGGCACTATAGAGTCTAAAGTTCGTTCCTTATACAAAGATGTAGAGGTACGACGTGTATTTTTGTCTGATGCATTAGTGGAAAAGTGGAATGAAAAATATGATGATACGATTGCTTCTTTCACCGACGTCATGCAAGAATTTAGTCGCAAGGGAATTGATGAGGTATATATTCAACCGATTACTCTCGTAGCGGATCAATGCTATCAACAAATGCGTAAGCAAGCGCTTAAGTTCTTACATAGCAGTGAATATAATTTCTCTCAAGTTAATATCGGCAAACCGTTGTTAACATCATTAGGTGTTAAAAATTACGCTGATGATTATGAAGCAACTCTTGAAGGAATCATGCGTCATATAAACACTAAATCTCTTAATAAATCCGTTTTATTGATGGCAAATGGTCAAAATCAATTGGAATTCTCTACATTACAATTGAAAGCCATGTATGGCTCGGCTCCTAATGTAGCAGTATTTACTACAAATGGTTTCCCTACATTTAAGCAAGCCTTAACCATGGTAGATAGAATGGGTCATAAAGATGTACTCGTTGTACCATTGGCTTTGATTGGTTCCACGCATTTAATGGATTATCTTGGCGGTGACCGTTCCGATTCTATTTATGCACTCTTGACAGAACAAGGGTACAACGTAGATATCTGGAATGAAGGCCTTGGTGAAAACCCATATGTACAAGATTTATTCTTGAAACATTTAGGTCAAGCGATTCGTATGTCCGACAGAAAACGTAGCTCTCAACGCGAATCATATCAAACTGTTATCCGACCTTCTCGCATAGAAGCACAAGGAATGATTTCCTAATTGCTTCTGGTAAGGTTGTATATAAACTCTCTCATAAATACACACTATCTTCAAAAAGCATCCACCTTTATGGCGGATGCTTTTTGCTATGCATCTATAAGGGTATGAAAGTTAATTATAATACAATCTTTATACGGGGTATGGTATCCAACTATAGTAATGCGTGTGGTATGATGAATAATGAATTATATTTGATAAGGAGACCGTTATGAAACAAGCTATATTAGTAGTGGCCTTTGGCTCAACAGTTGATTCCGCTCGTGAACATCAAATTGATGCCGTTGTAAATCGTATTAAAGAGACATATTCAGATTATGAAGTACGCTTAGCCTTTTCATCGCGTATCATTGTAAAACGTTTGCGCGACCGTGGTATTGAAATTCCTACAGAACAAGGCGCGTTAGATGCTCTTATTGGTGAAGGATATACAGATATTTATGTACAACCATTACACTTCACTGGTGGTGAAGAGTTTGATAAGTTGAAACATAATATTTTGAATCATGAACGGGCACACGAACTTAATACATTGCGTGTTGGCAGACCATTGGTATATTATATGGGCCAAGAAGAACACCCAAACGATTATCAAATTTTGATCGACACATTTGTTGCATCATTATCCGTCAGCGATGAAGATGGTTTATTATTAGTTGGTCATGGTGGTTTAGGCTCTGGTAATTCTGCGTATGGTTACTTGCAATACCAATTGATTCGCAGTGGTCTTGGTCATGTTCGCGTAGCTACTTTAGAAAATGCTCCATATGTAGAGGATGTAGCAGTGCCGTGGGAATGGCTTGATGGCAAGAAACCTAATAAGATTTATGTACATCCGTTGCTTCTTGTACTTGGCGATCATGCACTGAATGATTTATTTGGTGATGAAGAGGATAGTGTAGTCAATGTATTGAAAGAGGCCGGTTATGAAGTAGAAGAAATGCGTCATGCCCTCGGTGAATATACAGAAATTCAAGATATCTATTGCCAACATATTCAAGATTGTATCGATGATATATATGGTAAACGTAGCAGTCATAGACCGGTGATTCCAAATGTGAAATAAGCATCGGCTTTCACAAAAAATTTTGAATATATTTAATTAATTAGGTATAATATTAATGTTAATCATATTGAAATATAGAATAGGAGAATCATCATGAAAGGTAAATTATATGGCATAGGTGTTGGTCCTGGAGACTCTGAATTAATGACTGTGAAAGCTGCGCGTATCGTAGGCGAAGCGGACGTTATCATTACACCTAAAACAGAGAAGAAAGATGGTTCTGTAGCCCTTAATATTGCGAAACCATATATTCAAGAACATACTGAAATTGTACCAGTTGTATTCCCAATGGTACTCGATGATGCGACACAACAAGAAGGTTGGGAAGAAGCTAAGCGCGTTATCGTATCGTATTTAGAGCAAGGTAAAAATGTTGTTTTCTTAACACTTGGCGATCCAATGTTCTATAGTACATATATGTATGTATATCGTTTGATTGAAAATACAGGCTTTGAAATCGAAACAATTCCTGGTATCACTGCATTCTGTGCTATTGGTTCCCATCTTGGCTATCCAATCGTAGAAAAAGAAGAAGTATTGGCTATCGTTCCAGCTACTGCACCTAAGGAAAAAATTGATGCTGTTATGGCTGTAGCTGATGATGCAGTTATCATGAAGGTGTATAAAAACTTTGATGAAGTGCAAGAAGTATTGTTGAAACACAATATGGCTGACGATGCGGTTATGATTTCTCGCGTTGGCTTGCCTGATGAACAAGTTTTCGTAGGTCTTGATAACATGCCTAAAGACAAGAAATTGAATTACTTGTCCACAATTTTGGCAAAACGTAAAGATCGTTAATTGACTATACTCTGATATCTCTATGGCTATGGTGAAAGCCTTATAGATAGTAGTAATAAGAGGTAATACATATGAATACTGTACCCATTCCACGTGTTGTTATAGCTGGTACCAATTCCGGTGTCGGTAAAACGACTATTGTTGCGGGCCTTCTCGCAGCGTATCGAGCAAGTGGCCATGGGGTGCAATCCTTTAAAGTAGGCCCGGATTATATTGATCCGGGCTTTCATAAAATTGCATCGGGCCGCGAAAGTTACAATTTAGATTCTTGGTTAGTTCCACCGGATACATTGCCATCATTTTTTGCGTCCATGGCGGGTGATGCAGACCTAGCCATTATTGAAGGCGTTATGGGGCTCTATGATGGTGGCCGTGAGGGCGTGAGTAGTACGGCTCAAATTGCTAAGCAACTAGGTGCTCCCGTTGTGCTCGTTATCGATTGTAAAGCCATGGGTGAAAGCGCAGCGGCTATTGCCATGGGCTTTAGAGATTATGATAAGGATGTGGACTTTAAAGGCGTCATTTTAAATCGTTTAGGTTCCGATAACCATGAACGCATGGTTCGTGAAGGTATGGAAAAAATTGGTGTTCCTGTTATTGGGGCTATACGTCGTGATGATCGTATGCATTCTCCTGAACGCCATCTCGGTTTGACACCGGTTACAGAAATCGATCCTACAGAGGCTATTGCTACAATTCAGCATGCTGTAGAATCTATGGTGGATTTAGAGGCACTTTATAAGGTAGCGGCTAGTGCCGCACCTATGCCTGCACCGATTGATGCAACCAAGGGTGTTACAAAACGAACAAAAATTGGCGTTGCTTATGATGAAGCCTTTTCGTTCTACTATCCAGCAAGCTTATCTGCTCTTGAAGCTCAAGGCGCTGAACTAGTTTACTTTAGCCCATTAAAAGATAGTGCTATTCCTGATGTAGATGGCCTCGTATTTGGCGGTGGTTTCCCTGAAATGTTCTTGCAAGCGTTATCCGAAAATACGGCTATGAAGGAATCAATCCTTAAAGCCAATCAACGTCATATGCCTATCTATGCTGAATGTGGAGGTCTTATGTACCTATGTGAACACATTCACGACTTTGATGGACATGTGTTTGATACGGTTGGTGTTGTGCCTGCCAATTGCGTAATGCAACAAAAACTGCAAAAGGTAGGCTATGTAACAGCAACAGCTAAACGCAACACATTACTTGGCAATACAGGAACAGCTTTGCATGGTCATGAATTCCATTTCTCCACCATGGAACCAACCATTGAAGAATTTCCATGGGCCTTTCACCTAGAAGGGGGCCGCAAACCTCAGTCCTATGATGGAGGATATGCCACAGATAATGTGTTGGCATCTTATCTACACCTTAACTTTGCAGGTTCTCTTGAAGGGGCCAAGCATTTTGTAGACATGTGCGAAGCCTTTGGTCATACTAAATAAATCTATTATATTAGTATTAAATCTTCATATTAACAATAGATGCAGCCCTACATAGTGTGACATAAATAATAGGAGTATAAAAATGAGCGAACGTGGTTTAATTCTCGTCAATACAGGCAATGGTAAAGGAAAGACAACAGCCGCTTTAGGTGTCATTTTACGCGCTGTAGGACAAGGCTTAAAAGTTTTGATTCTACAATTCATTAAAAGTGGCCATGGCTACGGTGAACTAGAAGGCCTTAAAAAACTGGGTGATGCGGTTACCATCAAATCTATGGGCAAAGGATTTATCTACTATAATCGAGATAAGGTAACTGTAGAAGAACTAGAAAAACACAAAGCAGCAGCCCAAGAAGCATGGAAAACACTAGTAGAAGAAGTCAACTCCGACAAATGGGATCTCATTGTTATGGACGAAATCAACAATGCCATTAACTATGAACTCATCGATGTGAACTCCGTCGTACACATGCTTAAACACAAACCAGAGCGATTACATGTCATCCTAACAGGCCGCTATGCAAAACCTGAAATCATCGACATCGCTGATACAGTGACCGAAATGAAGGTAGTAAAACACGCTTACGAAAAAGGCATAAAAGCCGCAAAAGGAATTGAGTTTTAATAGGTCGAGGCGAAGCCAATGACCTACAGATGGATGGGGGCGACTTTGGCCCTGTCCCGAAGGGACAGACCTGGTCGGTGTTTCCCTCTTACCGTGGAGTTTTCCGAAAATTTCCTAGAGTGCTGTGAATGGGTGGCTACTGTGGCGACTTTTGGCCCTTCCGATAGGAAGACCCGGCCGATGGAGCCACAGTAGCCACCCATTCACAAATAAATAGAAAATTTTCGAAAAAGTCCTTGCTTAAACTATATCGAAAATGTATAATATAGTCATAAGCACAAGGTGCTAATATTCTTAGACATTAAGTATGTATATAACTATAACCAGGAGGTTAACTATGGCTGTACATGATTACATTAAATC
>JAIITD010000119.1 GCA_022737715.1 Veillonella sp. | reverse complement strand
ACCCTCGCCAGACGTTATCTGGCATCCTGCCCTATGGAGCTCGGACTTTCCTCGAGTCCAATGGACTCGCAACCGTCTTTCATACTTGCTTCAATTCAGTTTATCATAGCTGTATAT
This sequence comes from Veillonella sp., assembly GCA_022737715.1. Lineage (GTDB taxonomy): Bacteria > Bacillota > Negativicutes > Veillonellales > Veillonellaceae > Veillonella. The sequence continues at coordinate 5,066 of JAIITD010000119.1, read as the reverse complement.
ACTATGCAAGAATATCGAAATTTACTATTAAAATAGATTGTTATTCAAAGAAAAAATCTGATTGTTTCTCAAAGGATTGTACAGTAATATCCCAGCCACCTTTGTCAGATTGGTCTCGTAAATAATCGCGGATACCATCAGCCACAATCTCTTCCGTACCAAAATGACCTGCATCTACGACGAGTAAACCTAGTTCTTTAGCTAGTTGTGCATCATGATATTTTACATCTCCTGTTACATATGCATCAACCTTAACCGCATTTTTGATAAACTCTGCACCACCACCAGAGCAAAGGGCTATCGTTTTAATAGAATCTTTTTTAATGCCTCCAAATCTAAGATTAGCATGTGGCAAAGATTCTTGTAGATGTTCGCGGAAGCTTTCAAAATCCATAGTCTCAGGCAATTCACCGATGCGCCCCAATGTACGACCTACAGTAGGTTCATGTAACGTAAATACTTCGTACGCCACCTCTTCATAAGGGTGAGCCTCTTTCATGGCATTGATAACGGCCTGTTTATGAGCACCATCTATGATAACATTAACGGCCACCTCTGGCACAACCGTCAATGTTCCAGCTTCACCAATCACAGGATGGGATTCATCATTGCCTCTAAACCGACCTTCGCCCGTAAAACTAAAGCTACATGCTTCGTAATTGCCAATACGACCAGCTCCAGCACTAGCCATTGCTTCACGTACTATGTCGGCAGCATCAGTAGGCACAAAGGTGGTGATTTTATATACCACATCCACACCTGTCGGAACAAAGCCTCTCACATTCGTCAATCCTAATCGGTTCGCCAACATATCATTGAGCCCGCCAGTAGTAATATCTAAGTTCGTATGTGCACTATATACAACAATATCATTCTTTATAAGTTTCTCGATTAATTTTCCTTGAGGACTATCTAAATGTAATGATTTCAAACCTTTAAAAATAAACGGATGATGGCTAATAATCATTTGCACCTGTTCAGCTATCGCATATTCTATGACCTCAGGTGTAATATCGAGAGTCGTAACGATTTTGGATACATCCCGTTGTTTCGACCCCACCATAAGGCCCACATTATCCCAGGACTCAGCATAATAAGGTGGCGCCCATTGTTCCATAGTTTCTATAATTTGTTTTGCTAACACCATCGTATCACTCCTAACCGATAATTAGCGCAGACTCGCCAATTCATCTATTTCATGTTGTAATTGTTTATATTTCTCCGTATGTGAAAGTTCCACTGTCATGCCATCCAGCGCACATTGTCGTTGATATATCAAAAAATCTACATATTCATTCCACAACGCAGGTTTCTCTTTAGCTAATAAAGCTCCTACAGACCAAAGAATAGAGGTCTTTGGCAATGTATCATAAAGAGCATCGTCAGAATGAATCGAATAGCTAGCATTATCACCATATGTATCGATACAGTCAGAACGAACAGCTACAAATGCAGTGTACATTTTTCCCATGTCCTTCATGATAATTTCTTTGACAATACGGTATCCTTTTTCCACCATATATTGGCGCAATTCGGCCTGGCCATTCTGTGGTTGTAATACATAGAACTCCAGCGGTTCTGGACCTTCTTCGACGATATCGCGCATTAAAAATCCACCCATACCGCAACAGATGGCGCCATTTAATTCGCCCTTTTTAGTAACTTGCAAACCGTCACCAAGGCGGCAGTCGATAACATTGCTAAGCCCTCGAGATGTAACATAGGACTTGGCCGATTCTAAAGGGCCCTTATGAACATCACCAGCGATAACGCGTTCGGCCTTGCCTCTCACAATTAATTCAACAGCTAAATAACCATGATCCGTTCCAATATCTGCAATAGATTCTGCGCTAGGAACGATATCAAAGACCGCCTCTAATCGATCCATCATAGGTCTTGCTTTCATAACTACCTCGTATACTAATAGGTCCATGGACCTTCATACTATCTACTCTTCATATCTATATTATAACAAAAAACCTGCCCCTATCGGAGCAGGTTTCATTGATTCAATTTATACAAGTTTGGTGGGCCCACCTGGGATCGAACCAGGGACCGACCGGTTATGAGCCGGTTGCTCTACCCCTGAGCTATAGGCCCAAGCTTGCGTATAAAATTATACTGAAAATTCTTGCTCACGTCAACTAGGTTGTTTCCGAACAGGCACTCCCTCTCAAGCCTCCACCGCCTTAACAGTCTTCGGCCTAGGGCCTCGACTTAGCAAAGTCGTTTGAGAGGGAGTGCCTATTCTACACTATCCTAACTTCCATGAGCAAGAAATTTTCAGTATCTACGGGGCTCCGGGCTAAAAAGATGCTCCAGGCTTAGACAGGATAATTTGTCTTAGGCATTTTTTAGTGTTAGGAATCGGTTGATCATGTCTTCTTGTTGGAAGGCGCCTTTGGTGGCGAGGGTTGTGGTTTTGCTATTGGCGGATTTTACGCCGCGGGCGCTGACACAGCTGTGGGAGCTGGTGATGTGGACGATGACGTCGTCGGTGCCGGTAGCAATGGAGATGACTTCGGCAATGTCTTCGCCAATTTTTTCTTGTAGTTGTAATCGTTTACAGCACATTTCTGCAATGCGAGGCATCTTGGACAAACCGATAACACGACCACGGGGAATATAGCCGATGCTGATGTTCATGTCGTACATCAAGGCCATGTGATGTTCACAGTGGGAAAAGCAGGTAATATCCTTTACGATTACCATTTGGTTTGTGTCAACGTCAAAGGTTTTACCAAACATCTCTGCAATGTCTGCATTCGTATATTGGATACCTTCAAACATTTCTTCCATCATTTGGGCCACCCGTTTCGGTGTTTCTACAAGGCCTTCGCGATCTGGGTTTTCGCCCAATGCTTCCAGTAATTGATACACTAGAGATTCGATTCGTTTTGTGTCCATGTTATACTCCTTTCGCATCAGGGTCCCAAATGAATTTATGAATTTGTAGTTGGAATCTTACGTTCTGCCAATCATGAGCTTTCATATAATCAACGATTGTAGCCCCTTCGATATTGCCCCATACAGGAGATACGAAAATCTGCGCTTCTGTAGGATATGTTTTTAGAATTTCATCCATACGGTCTAAATCTTGCATAGAACCGACTACGAATTTAATGATATCCGCAGACGTAGCCACCTTGAATATATCTAAGTTCATAGCATCTTCTACTAAGGATGACGGCGTCTTATAGTCATAGGTAAACCATACATCATCTCTGTGAAAGCTCGGTATGATGGTACCATTCGTTTCTATATTAAAATCATACTGGTCATTACGACGCGTCAATTCATCGATTAATTCGACAACGGCTGATTCCTGTAACAGTGGTTCTCCACCGGTAATGGTGATGCGGTGATTTCCTAATTGTTCAATCGCATCAGCTACCGCCTGAACGCTCATGCTTTCAAAGGTACTTTCAGGGCCATAACTATACAAAGTATCGCAATAGGAGCAGCGAATATTACAGTCATGGAGGCGTAAAAAGGTGGTCAAAAAACCTTGTCGTTTCCCTTCGCCATCAATGGATGAAAATAGTTCAATCACGTTCATAGATAGCAACATTTCCTTCTGACTCTTGCACCTCTACCTTAAAACATTTTGGACCTAATTCGTCGGCAATCCATTTCGCCATATTTTCGGCTGTAGGATTAATATCCCCTAATACATCATTGATATGTTTATGATCAAGACGACCATGAATTTTTTCTTTAATGATTGTAAAGTCAATCACCATGCCATTGTGATCTAATTCTTCGCTGCGCGCATGAACTGTAATAATCCAATTATGACCATGTAAATTCTGACATTTACTCGGATAATCTAATTTTAATTGATGAGATGCACTCACCTCTAAGCGTTTGCTAACGGTATACATAATATCCCCTATATATCTAAAAACTTAGTGTATTACATTACTTTTATTATAGCACAAAAGGGCTGCAATACATGTATGTGTACTGCAACCCTAATGGTTACTATAATCTTATAAGAAATCTTTAATTTTATCGCGTTTACCACGATTGCGTAATTTTGTTAACGCCTTACCTTCGATTTGACGAATACGTTCACGTGTTACATTAAAGTGTTGACCCACTTCTTCAAGTGTACGTGGTTTACCGTCTTTCAAACCAAAACGTAAAATCAATACTTGTTGTTCACGATCAGTTAAGCATGTGAAAACGTCTTCGATTTGCTCTTGCAACAAGATGTAGCTAGCCGCATCATCTGGTGCCACCGCATCTTGGTCTTCGATAAAATCACCCAAATGGGAATCTTCTTCTTCACCGATTGGTGTTTCCAAGGATACTGGCTCTTGTGCAATTTTTTGAATTTCACGAACACGCTCTGCTGTAATACCCATGCCTTCTGCAATTTCTTCTGGCGTTGGTTCTCTACCTTTGTCTTGCAATAATTGTCGGGAAATACGGATTAATTTATTGATGGTTTCAACCATGTGAACTGGAATACGTATTGTTCTTGCTTGGTCTGCAATAGCCCGCGTAATCGCTTGACGAATCCACCATGTTGCATAGGTGGAGAATTTATAACCTTTTGTATAGTCGAATTTATCGACCGCTTTGATAAGCCCCAAATTACCTTCTTGAATCAAATCCAAGAACAACATGCCTCTACCAACATATCGTTTAGCAATACTTACAACAAGGCGCAAGTTAGCATCTACCAATTTCTTCTTAGCCTTTTTGCTAAGTTGAATTTCCTTATATGTAGCATCTTCCTCTGCACCTGCTTCGATTTGTTTTGCTAACACGATTTCTTCATCGGCTGAAAGCAATGGAACACGTCCGATTTCTTTCAAGTACATGCGAACTGGGTCATCGATATTAACACTTGCATCTACGCTTAGGTCAATGGAGATATTTTTTTCAGACGAAGCATCATGTTCATCATCTACATCATCGTCTGGTTCGAGGGCATCATCTTTATCATCGTCCTCAACATCTGGAACAACTTCGATATTTAGTTTATTAAAAGTAACATAAATATCATCTAATTGTTCTGCTGTTAAATCAGTTTGCTCATGAAGAGCATCTGAAAT
>JAIITD010000118.1 GCA_022737715.1 Veillonella sp. | reverse complement strand
GTTTCAAGGTCTTTGTCGATATATCCTGGCGCATGCGCAGTGATGTGTGTAGCCACGGAAGTATCGGCATCAAGCATGCCACCTTTTTCGCGTTCTTCTTCGTATAGTTTCATTACCTTGTCCCACAATTTTGTAGTACGTTCTGTAGGACCAACTAGGAAGGAGTCGTCCCCTTCATAGGGAACATAGTTTCTTTGGATAAAGTCGCGTACGTCAATCGCTTTATCCCACACACCTGTGTTAAAATCTTTCCATGCAGTATGTTGCATTTTGCACCTCCATAAATGGATATAACTATAGATTTTGATATATCTAGTGTACAATGTTTATCTAAAACTCACAATATATAAATGATATGAATTTTCAATACATACTATGCAAATTTCGTAAGAATAGATGTAATTTGTATTGTGAAAGTAAAACATGATACTTCGAGATACCTATAATAGTAATAGTTTATATGGACTTAAAAGTCTATTTATTGCAATATCCTATATATAAAATTATTTATAGATAATGAAATTATATTTCAGTTTAAGGGATGCACTAGTTACTGTTCACATAGTTTATTTGTTGATAGGTGATGACATTTTATTCTTTTGTGCCTATAATTGAATACATTACTCATATAAATTAGCTGTATAGTAATGAAATAGATTATATATAAGGAAAGGAGATTGGTCCTATGTCAAACCGAGTGAAAACTGTCATAGGTGGATTGGCGACCATAGCCGTTTGGGCGACAGCATTTCCGTTTAGTAAAATTGCCTTACAACATGTAGATCCTTTAACACTAGCCGTGGCTCGCGTTGTAGGCGGAGCTATCCTCATGCTTATCATTGGAGTAGCTAAAGGCTTACAGATTCCTACGAGCTGGCGCGAGTGGGGGTTATACATCGTACTTGGTATGACGGGAAATTTCGTATATCAAGTTGTGTTTAATCAGGGCCTTCTTACCATTCCTGCGGCTACATCGAGTATTATCATGGCTTTGACGCCGATGACAACAGCACTTATGGCGTTAGTCGTTTACAAAGATATTATGAAGCCTATTGGTTGGCTCTTTACAATTACCGCCTTTGCGGGCGTAGCCATTATTATTCTTTGGAATGGCCCTATCAATGTACCGATGGGCGCCTTTTGGACATTGTTCGGCATGATACTCTTTGCCATCTATAACATCGTCAATCGAGGATTGAGCCTAAAAGGGCATGATCCCATCACCGTAGCTACTTGGTCCATGTTCACTGGTGCGATTATGGCATTACCTTTTGTATCTCAATCAGTTGCAACCATTGTGGCAGCACCACCTATTGCATGGTTAGCTATTATCTATCTAGCCTGCTTCTCTAGTGCGTTGGGTTTCGTATTTTGGAGCTATGCCTTGGAGCATGCAGAACATGTATCAGATGTAACAAACTTTATGTATCTATCTCCTGTTGTAGCAGCTATAGTGGCGGCTATACTCATCGGAGAAATTCCAGATTTAGGTCTTTATATTGGGGCACCAATTATTCTTGGTTCTTTGTATATGTTTAACAGGTGTAGATAAACTAAAATAAGTAATTATTATAAAAGAATAGTTAATAAATATTTATATCAATTTAGTATTGATTAATTGAAGCAATTTAATGATCGTGGTAAGATGAATATAAGATGAAGCTGTTGGAGTGTATAATGTGATAGGACAGCTGAAGGGGGTATTTATGGTCTTGTATTCAATTATTGTTGCTTTAATTTTTGTAGCTATTATTTTGTTTTTTCTTGTGGGCATTATTTCACCAAAACGTGTTTTGCCTACAAAAGTACAGAATCCTAATCGAAAAAAAGTTTTACTAAGTACACTTGCTATGTTTGTTGTTTTCTTCATTGGAATCGATTTAACAAATAAGTCTGATATTGACCCTACTAGCACTTCAGCTGGTAGTTCATATACCACTAAATTAAATGATGAACAAAAGCAAGAAAAATCTAACGATGCATTAGCTATTTTAGGACAGTTGCCTCAGTCTGAAGATAAAGTAGAAAAGACGATTGCTTATAAACCATGGGGAGATGTAATACCGCCTCAGAATGCAATCTATTGGTATGCTATTAATAAAGATAAGAATATTACTGAACGAATTAAAATTGTGAATTTTTCTGATGGCATTAATTGGGTGTTTTGGGATAAAATCATTTTTTCTACAGATCAAAATCGATGGGATTATGATATTAATAGTTTTGCTGGTCAATCTGGTGGTGGTAAAAGTACGCAGATCGTTATGGGCGGAAAATATGAATTCTTTGATACCACTTTTGACAAATTAGCTCCTGGTATTAAGATTTTAATAGAAGGAACTAATCCTACAATTAGATTGCAAGGAAAAGAGGCTAAGTATGACTATATTGTTCCTGAAAGTCAAATAGAGCATCTTAAAGCAGGCTATCAATTATATGAAGATTTAAAAGCAACTGGCGGAAAGATTTTATAGGTTTGTATATTATTGTTTTTAATCTATTTGTTTAAAAGAAAAAATATAATATTTATTAAGAAGTCCCTACTGACAACTGATAGTTTCTTAGTAGGGACTTCAGTTTTAATAGAATAATTTTTAGTTAGATATAACTATTTTGTATGATGAATAGATTTGACACTTATTGTATCTTATAGTATTCTTAATTTACAAATTAAAACATATCAATTAGATATGTTTTAAAATTAAATAAATTCCCTTAAATGAAATGGGAATAAAGGGGTGATGGTGTGATCTCTATACAGAATGTAACAAAAGAGTTTGATTATAATAAACAAAAGATTACGGCCCTAGAGAATGTGACTTTCACAATCGATAAGGGCGATATATTTGGCATTATAGGTTTTAGTGGTGCTGGGAAATCGACATTACTACGGATGATTAATGCCCTTGAGGTACCTACATCAGGTCATGTAACAATCGATGGCGTTAATATTAATCAATTGAGTTTCAATGAACTCCGAAAGGTGCGTAAACGCATTGGTATGGTGTTTCAACAATTTAATTTATTGAATGCGAAGTCCGTATACGATAATGTGGCGATTCCATTGATTCTAAATAAGGTACCTAAATCTGAAATTGATAAGAAGGTAAAAACCTTATTGGACTTTGTTGACCTAGGGGATAAGGCAAATGCATACCCTGGGGAACTTTCTGGCGGTCAAAAGCAACGTGTAGGCATTGCCCGTGCGTTAGCTACAGATCCATCTATCTTACTCTGTGATGAAGCAACGAGTGCATTAGATCCGGATACGACTGAGTCCATACTTCAACTGTTGGAACGGGTTAATCGTGAGTTAGGTGTCACTGTGGTTATCGTAACCCATGAAATTGATGTAATTCAAAAAATCTGTAATCGCGTTGTGGTTATGGAACATGGGAAACTCATCGAAAGCGGTTCTGTATTAGACGTGTTTAGTAAACCTAAGCATGATACTACGAAACGATTCGTTCGAACCGTTATTCCTGATGAAATTCCACCGGCTGTGAAACATACATTGGCTTGTGATAAGCGGCCATATACGATTTTAAAGATGCACTTCCTTGGTAATAATACAACCGATAATGTGCTATATCATATTAATAAAACCTATGATTTAGAAACGAGCGTATTATTTGCGACGGTGACTGAATTGGAACACACGGTGTTGGGCATTTTTATCGTTCAGTTTATCGGTGATGATATCGAGGTTGGTAAGGTGAAAGAATATCTTATCGGACAAGGCATTGAATGGCAGGAGGTGACACTATAATGGATTTCTTTATGCAAGAACTGGGCGTTCCCGGTTCGCAACTATTATTAGCAGCAGAGCAAACCCTATATATGGTGTTCTTATCCTTGTTCATTGGCACCGTACTAGGGCTGATTATTGCGGTTACCTTAGTGGTAACAAATCCAAATGGTATCGTGAAAAACAGCATTGTCTACACGATTACGAATACTATTGTTAATATTGTGCGCTCTGTTCCGTTCATCATCTTAATGGTATTTATATTGCCGCTCACAAAGATGATTGTAGGAACGCGTGTTGGCACAACGGCAGCGATTGTACCACTCGTCATATTTATTGCACCGTATTTAGCTCGATTGTTTGAAAACTCAATCTTAGAGGTAAATAAAGGTATCATTGAAGCAGCTCAATCGATGGGGGCCTCTCATTTTGAAGTGATTTGGCATTTCTTGTTGCCTGAGGCAAAGGGATCCCTTATCCTATCGATTACGACTGGTACTATCGGTCTTATCGGTGCTACTGCTATGGCTGGTGCCATTGGCGCCGGTGGCGTAGGTGATTTGGCACTTACCTATGGCTATGAACGGTTGAACTTTCCATTGATGTTGTTTACCGTTATTATTCTCATTATTTTTGTACAAATTATTCAAACGATAGGAAACTATTTTGCACATCGTGCTCGTCGTTCCTAAGTTGATGAAATAGATATATTGATTGTTATTGATTGTGAAAGTATAGGAGCATATACCATGAAATTTAAGAAGATTTTAGCACTTGGTGCAGTACTCGTATTTAGCGTAGCTTTCATCGCAGGCTGCGGTTCTAATAATAGCGATAATGGAGCAAAGAAAGAACTAACATATAGTAAGTCCCAAGGCCCATATTCTGAATTGTTTGAAAAGGGCGTTAAACCAATTTTGGAAAAACAAGGCTATACCTTTAAAGGTGTAGATATGTCCGATTTGGTACAAGCGGACCAAGTGTTGAGCGATGGTGAAGTTGATTTCAACGTTGAACAACATACGGCATACATGAAAAACTTCAACGAAAAACAAAATGGTCATCTAGTGGCATTAACACCAATTCCAACAGTGCCAGCAGGCATTTTCAGCGGTTCTAAAACATCCTTAGATCAAGTGGCTGATGGCGATACAATTGCGGTGCCAAATGATGCATCCAACATGGCTCGTGCCTATGCATTGTTACAAAAAATCGGTTGGATTAAACTCGACCCTAATAAAGACCTAGCAACTGTAACACAAGCAGATATTATTGAGAATCCTAAACACCTTAAATTTACAGAAATGAAATCCCTTACAATTCCTTCTGTACGTACTGATTTTGATTACATCGTTATTACAGGTGCCATCATCTACAATGCAAAAATCGATCCTAAATCTGCATTGGCAAACGAAGACGTATTACCACAATGGTTATTACAACTCGTAGTTAA
>JAIITD010000117.1 GCA_022737715.1 Veillonella sp. | reverse complement strand
GTAATGCCTTTTTTAATAGTAATCACTTGGCGTACAGTGGCACCAGCAGCGGGCTCAACCTTACCAAAATCAAGGTTCTTAACTGCTACATTACGTTTAACCATTTTGCCTTTTAATACATCGATAATAGCGTTCAATTTATATTCGTCATCACCGATGATTTTAATGGTATCACCTTCAAGGCTAATTTCAGCTTTAGAACCGCGGAAATCATAACGCGTACCAATCTCTTTCTTCGCTTGGTTTACCGCATTATCCACCTCTTGCATATCCACTTCAGATACAACGTCAAAGGAACAATCTTTAGCCATTATATACCTCCTACACCTGACCCTATTGGGCATAAGGGTCATGCATTATATTTATCATCATCCACGTATTCATTGAATAGAATACATCTATTTAATTATATCGTAAATTATCAATATTTACTAGGAATTCAAGCCATTGGATTATAATGATTTTTCATTAATCTAAATACAATGATTATCTTTCTATCTATTATCTTTACGTAATAAACTAAAATACCCAATAGTAATATTTTAAAATCTATCACCATTGGGTATCAATGCTACTTATATTTTATTTAACAGGTAAAACAATATTTTGACCAGTAGGCTTACTTGGATTCATAGCATTAGGCAAATCTTCCACGGTTGTATTTAAATCTGTATCAGTAGATACAACTGCTACAAATTTTTGGCCTGGTTCATAATAAATATTAGTTCCTTTCATGAATAGGCCGCCAACCAAGCTTACTGCTGCAGCAACAGCAACTGCACCATTATCAGAATGTCCTTTTCCTTTAACTTCTGCAGTTAATGGAACATTTACACCATTAATAGTCTTAATGCTATCAATTTTAAACTCTAAACGACCTTTGCGTCCAAGCATACCATTTTTTCTTGCTTTTGTAATTGTTCCTAATACCTCTTGGTTTGCTGGAATAACAACTACATCATTAATTAGTAAATTTTCTATGGTCTTTAATCTAAAGGTATTTCCTTCTTTGCTTTTCTTAGAGCTAATAGGATCGATTAATTCTAAATTGATATTTGTATCTTTAGGAATATACGCATGTCCAGCAGCAACAGATGATGTCTTTACAGTTGCCATATTTTCACCACTTTTTAACAACTGAATACGATTAACTCCAGATGGTAATTCTGTCTTAACTACAGATTCCTGAGTCACACTTGGTGTACTGGTATCTTCTGCTGAAGCAGTTAGTGGTAATGCACAAGAAACACTAATACAACCTACAACTAAAAGTTTTAATAATGCTTTAGATGTTTTCATATATTCCTCCAAAAGCAAATAAATTCACAAGCCAATTTATGACTACAGTATAACACATTATGAAAAATTAATGAATTACTCATTCATTTTAAAGCAACATAATATACCAAGATAACAAATACACAAACTTTTGTAATATTACGCTCTATAAAATTTCAATATCCTCATATTGTGGTTGTACAATCCACTCACCACGAAGATTTACAATTCCCCACTTACCTTGAGATTTTACCGGAGCATAACCATGTTTAACGGGCATTGCAGAAGTAATTGTGTTATCGCTAAATAATACTTTACCACTATCATCAATAAGCTTATAATCGCTAGAAGTCTTATGTACCCAAGTATATGGTCCACTAAATTTGTTTATCCCAATATCTTTGGAGGTAGTCAAAATAACATTCCCTGTTGTCATATCGATTAACTGTTGAGTATCACCACTCACGACAACCATATTAGTTAAGCTTACAAATCTAATAGAATCATAGGTAAACGGAATAACTTGTTTGCCTGTATCTAAGTCAAATACGCCCGCTTTTTTATTATCTTTATTGATGAGTACTAACAATCCATTAAGATCACTAAATTCGCCTAAATCATAATTACCTGGTTGAATAATGTAATTACCTTCACGATTTACGAATCCAATAAGACCTTGATTTTTCACAAGTGTGCCATAGGCAGTAATTGGCCAAACTGCATCATTTTTACTGTCGATAACAATTTTACCATCACGATTAATATAACCGCGTTTTACACCATCATATACAGGGTTCCATGCATCACCATAATAGATTCCGCCATGATTACTAAGGGTTATTCCTACAGCCATACTCAACAAGCCCCCAAGATTAAACTTGCTTATATGGCGTCGGAATTCTGCCAATCCATCATCATATGCATCAATATCATTAGAAGGTGCTTCAAATACAGTCTTACCTGTACCATCAATTGCTACAGTTTTACCTTTAGCATCTTTTACAAAAGCACGATCTTCACTAAATTTCGTATATACTTCTTTAAATTGTGGAGCGATTACAGTATTACCTGATGCATCATTAAATCCCCATTTTCCTTTTACAGAAACGGCCGTATAAGAATCACTTGCATATGTTTCCTTATGGTTTGAGGAATCTTGATTCTTGTTTACAGTCTCATCATGATGATCGATAATTTGTTTAACCTGTTCATCTAAGGCATCTTTACCACTTGATAAAACGGTACCATCTACTTTAATATGTTCTAAAATTTTCTTTGACTTTACGAAGTATGTTCCGTCCTCAGCATAAGATGGATCCAACTCTTTATATTGTGGATCAAGCAAAAGTTGACCATTGGTTCCTACAAGTCCCCATTTACCATTTTGCTTAACCTTAGCTAATTGACCAAGTTTAATAAGACCACTATTACTTTCAGTAGCCTCATCAATGTTTGCTTGAAGAGACTTAAATGCTTCTGGTGCTAATTTTTGAGGAGTTCCAATAATTGGTACAGCTACATAATCGCCTAATCGCCCTACACCAACAGATACAGTTGCACCACTTGATTTAGTAGATGACGTTTCAGTTGTAGAAATATTAGTAGTAGATGTGGATGCACTATGTTGTTCACGTGTTACACGCGTACTAGTAGATGTAGGTGTATCATGATTTGTTACAGTTGTAGTACTCGTGGATGTTGTAGTAGATGCTGCAAAAGCACTTGTAGACATAGCCGCCAACACACATGCGACTAATAAAGATTTCTTGTTGAGTTTCATAGGCCTCTCCTCTTATTACTCAAATCATTCTAGATATAAAAATTTTATAAACAACTATTAATATAAATTATACTATACAGACCTTTATATATACAATAATTCGTGAGAAATTCTTCATCTATTATTTTTTGCTATAATAGGACCTATGAAAACAGCAACCATAATCGACTTGTTTGTAGATGCTAATGTACACACGCAATCTATGAATCACATCATAAAACAACAGCATATTTCACAGCGCATGCGCCGGCGTCTAAAAAATGATGGCATCATAACCATTAACGGACAACCGTCCACATGGGATACCCTTGTTCATGGCGGTGATCACTTAGTTATGAAATTAGCACCGGAGCAGGAATTTTCACGGACCCCAATGGATCTTGAAATTGTATACGAAGATGAGTATATCCTCGCTATTAATAAATCGGCCGGTGTACTTATGCATCCTACGTCAACGGTGCGCGAAGGAACACTAGCAAATGGTGTTCTCTATTATTATGACGAAACTGAGCAGGCTCATGACTTTCACCCCATCCATCGTCTCGATAAGGACACATCAGGCATCGTCATCATCGCTAAAACGTCGGTTGTACAACACGCCTTTGATAAGCAACGCACCAAATTTCAAAAGGTCTATGACGCTATCATCGAAGGCTCTATGCCAAGCCAATCGGCAACGATTAAGTATCCCATCGGCCGTAAACCGGGTAGCATCATCGAACGATGTTGTACATTAAGTGGTAAACCGGCTCGTACAGATGTAACGGTATTGGAACGCCACACAGTGTCACAACCGGTACTAACAGATATGCATGCAAACACGCAAGAAATTCTCACTCATGTGCAATGTGTATTGCATACAGGACGAACACACCAGATTCGCGTTCACCTATCTCATGTAGGCTTTCCCCTAGCTGGTGATGATTTATATGGCGGTCATTTGGATTATATCCATCGCCAAGCATTGCACGCTGGATACCTAGCTTTCACCCATCCTATGACACAAGAATATATAGAACTGCGGGCCCCTATGCCAACGGATATGAAAGAGTTATTACATCTCTAACAGATTCATGTAGAAAAGCATATAAAATTGTGGTGCTTTATATCGTTTCTTGATATACTAACAATGAATAGATATGTATCATCATAAGTTGATGACAATACTTTCAAAATACATACAATCGGCTATAAAGCCAAGGAGGACAACATGCCATTAGTAACGACTACGGAAATGTTCAAAAAAGCTTATGAAGGCGGCTATGCAGTAGGTGCTTTCAACGTTAACAATATGGAAATCGTACAAGGTATCGTCGATGCGGCAAAAGAGGAACAATCCCCTCTTATCTTGCAAGTATCCGCAGGTGCTCGCAAATACGCAAAACACATTTATCTTGTAAAACTTGTGGAAGCAGCATTGGAAGATAGCAATTTGCCAATCGCTCTTCACCTTGACCACGGCGATTCCTTTGAAATCTGTAAAGATTGCGTAGACGGTGGCTTCACATCCGTTATGATTGACGCATCTCACCACGATTTCGACGAAAACGTAAAAATTACAAAACAAGTTGTTGAATACGCTCACGCTCACGGCGTTGTAGTAGAAGCTGAACTTGGTCGTTTGGCTGGCGTCGAAGATGACGTTAACGTATCCGATGCAGACGCTCGTTTCACAGATCCTGAACAAGCTGCTGAATTCGTAGCCTTAACAGGTGTTGATTCCTTGGCTATCGCTATCGGTACAAGCCATGGTGCTTACAAATTCAAAGGTACACCATACCTCGACTTTGAACGTTTGGAAAAGGTTGGTAAATTATTGCCTAACTTCCCTATCGTATTACATGGTGCTTCCTCCGTATTGCCTGAATTCGTAGCAAAATGTAACGAATTTGGTGGCAACATCCCTGGCGCACAAGGCGTACCTGAAGAAATGCTTCGCAAAGCAGCGCAAATGGCGGTTTGCAAAATCAACATCGATACAGACCTTCGCCTCGCTATGACTGCATCTGTACGCGAATACTTGGCGCAAAATCCATCCGAATTTGACCCTCGTAAATATTTAGGACCTGCTCGTGACGCTATTAAAGGCATGGTAGCTCACAAAATTAAAGATGTATTAGGTTCTTCTCACAAACTATAATCTATGGCTAGTGGATTTTTAAAAGGAACCTTAAT
>JAIITD010000116.1 GCA_022737715.1 Veillonella sp. | reverse complement strand
GTTAACAACGAACCAAAAAATCAACGCGACGTATATGGTTCCCGTATTAGCCAATAATACATTAACTATAACTTCCCCTCGAGCTTGTGAAAGCTCCAAAACAGGATGTATCTTTGTGATGCATCCTGTTTTTGCTTTTATTGTTAAATTTATAAAACTTCATCAAATATTTATGTAAAAATATTGCATTTAGATACATAAAGGAGTATAATTACATTCATGATAAATAAATATACAAAATATATGTATAAAATATAAATACAGTAGTTTGATAAAGATATAGATATGAGGGCAAGACAATGAAAGAATTTAGACAATTAACAGTAGAAGATACAGCGGAATACCATAAGGTTTTAATTGAAGGTTATGCAGCTATAAAAGATTTTCCAATCACCTTTGATGCCATCGACTTTACCGAAGAAGAGTCCAAAGAATGGATCGAAACCTATCCTGTATATGGATTGTATATCGATGGACAATTGGTAAGTTCTATTACATTCTGTATGCCTTGGGTTAAATACTCTACACCGGATAAATTTCCACATATAGCGCATTTCGTAACAGCGCCAGCTTTCAAAGGTAAGGGCTATGCACGGGAAACATTAGGGTATGCAGAAGAATTGTTAAAAACACAATTTAAAACACCGGCCGTTACATTAGGTACCGCTAAGGAACATCCATGGTTGCCTAAGATGTATGAATCCTTCGGATTTAAAGCTTATGATCAAGTGCATTTTAGAGGAAAACAACATACAACCGTATTGTTTAAAAAAGACTTGATCTAATTGCGTTAAAAGCGTGGAAGGGCTTTATAATCTGTACACCTCGTGAGAAAATTCCTCATGAGGTGTATTTTTTTGTACAAGATAATACAGAATTTTTACATTTGGATATATAATATATACATATATATTATATCTATGCGTTCAGTTTTGAATGTTAGATGGTTTTTTGAAAGGATGTGAGACTATGTTAGTCTTATCTGGTATTTTAGTGATGGTCATCGGTCTGATGCTGCGCTTTAATGCCTTGTTAGTTGTCGTAGCCGCAGGGTTTGTAACGGGCCTTGCAGGTGGTCTCAGTATCAATGATATCGTTGGTGCTATAGGGGAAGCCTTTGTTAAGAATCGTTATATGTCATTATTTATTCTAATTTTACCTGTTATTGGTCTTATGGAACGTCACGGTTTACGTGAACGGGCTGAAATTTTGATTAGTAAAATCAACGCTGCTACAGCAGGTCGTATCTTTATGATTTACTTATTTGTACGCCAAGTGACAGTAGCCTTTGGTATTAACATGTCCGGTATGGTTGCTATGGTACGTCCATTGATCGCGCCTATGAGTGAAGCAGCTGTAGCACAAGGTCGTCCTGTATCACAACGTACTCTTGATAAGGTGCGTGGCATTGCTGCTTCTGCAGATAACAGCGGTAACTTCTTTGGTCAAAATCTATTCCTTGCTGCCGGTGGCTTGCTACTCATCAAGGGCGTTATGGAACAATTGGGATATTCCGTTGAATTAACAGATATGGTGCTTTACGGATTGCCAACAGCCATCTGTGCATATATTGTTAACTTCATTCGTTTTATTATTTTTGATAAAACAATTCAAGCCTCTGTTGCTCGTGACGAAGCGGATATGAAGGCTGGTAAATTGGTACCAAATGAATTTAATATCCTCGTTACACCAGAAGAATTAAAGAAGGAGGCTGAATAATATGTTAGAACTACTCTATAAAATGCAGCCCTTAGATTATGTATACCTTCTTGTAGGGATTATCTTATTTATCTTTGCTATTCAATCATTCCTTGATAAAGAACATAAATATCGCATCGGTACAGGCTTATTCTGGTTATTGTACAGTGTATCCTTTATCTTTGGTTCTTACCTTTCTAAAGAAATCAACGGCTGGCTCGTTATCGTTATGGCCGGCATTGTATTGGTAAAACAATTAGGCAAGGGTCACTATTTTGAATCTGCTATTGAATTCAAAAAGGGTGAAGCGGTTCGTATTGGTAATGTTATTTTCGTACCAGCCTTGCTCGTTGGTATTATTACATTCATCATTGGCTTCTTTACTAAATTAGGTGCCCTTGTAGGCCTCGGTATCGCAGCCATTATCGCTATGTGTGCCGCTCTTTACATTACTAAAGGTAAACTTAACCAAGGCTTCCACGAAGGTCGCCGCCTCATCGATGCTATCGGTTGGACTGCTATCTTGTCCCAATTACTAGCAGCTCTAGGGTATCTATTCAATTTGGCTGGCGTTGGTAAAATTATCTCTAGCGCAGTAGCGAGCGTAGTACCTGCGGATAATGTATTCCTCATTGTTGTAGCGTACTGCATCGGCATGGTGCTTTTTACCATGATTATGGGCAATGCTTTTGCTGCTTTTGCTATGATTACCAGTGCCATTGGTATTCCAATGCTCGTTGTAGCTCACGGTGCTAACCCAGCAGCTGTTGGTGCTATCGCTATGCTTGCAGGTTATTGTGGTACCTTGATGACACCTATGGCCGCGAACTTTAACATCGTACCGGTGGCACTCCTTGAAATGCGCGACCAATACGGCGTTATTAAAGCGCAAATTCCAATTGCATTGGCTATGCTTGTATTGAATATTTTATTGATGTACTACTTTATTTAAGACCTTGTTCTGTGGTTGAACAATCTTTTGAAATATCCTTATGAGGTGTTATGATGAAAACTATTTTAATTACTGGATTTGATCCATTCGGTGGTGAACCTATTAACCCTGCATGGGAAGCGGTAAAAACGATGGATGGTTATACAGATGGCGATTACAAGGTAGTCACTCAAATGGTACCAACTGTGCGTTATACATCTGTTGATACTGTGAAAACAGCCGCTGAAAAATGCGAACCAGATTTCATTCTCTGCGTAGGTCAAGCTGGTGGTCGTACAGATATCACGGTAGAACGTGTTGCTATTAACTGCGACGATTTCCGTATTCCAGACAATGCGGGCAATCAACCAGAGGATGAACCAATCGTAGCTGATGGCCCTAGCGCATACTTTGCTACATTGCCTATTAAAAACATCGTCAATGCATTGCATCAAGCAAGCATTCCTGCCAAGGTTTCTAACACGGCTGGTACATTTGTATGTAATCACTTGATGTACGGCGTATGTCACTATGCAGCACAAAAGGGCAATATCAAGGCTGGTTTTATGCACATTCCATACTTGCCATCTCAAGTGGTAGATAAACCAAATCAACCTAGCATGGCTGGTGAAACCGTACGAGCTACATTGGAAACCATCGTTCACGTATTGGCTCATGGTGAAAGCTACGCCGCACAGGATATTACGTATACAACACCACATGAATAAGCGGCATCTCTAATATGTTGTATCGTATTTACATAGTATTATGATGCTATGTAGAGAATATAGATTCATATATTTTGTTTGTGTATAGATGAGAGTGGGTTATCTCTATGAATAGAAAATTAGTAGCAAGTTTAGTTTCTTGTTTTGTATTGGGTTCTGTTAGTGCCTATGCAGCGAATCCATTTAGCGATGTAGAGCCTTCTAGTTGGGCCTATCAATCGGTAGAACAATTGGCATCTGCCGGCATTATCAATGGCTATCCAGATGGGACTTTCAAAGGAAACAAAGATATTACGCGGTACGAAATGGCTCAAATGGTAGCAAAAGCCATGGCAAATCAAGACCGTGCGAATGCAGAACAACAAGCTATGATCAATCGCTTGGCCGATGAATTTAGCAATGAACTCAACACATTGGGCGTGCGTGTAGCAAAATTAGAAGATCAAGCGGGCAATGTGAAGGTAACAGGTAATTACCGTTTACGTTATCGCGGCAGCCAATTGAAAGATGATGCGTATGCGTATGGCACGCATTCCTCTTTTGATTATCGGGCTCGTGTAATCTTTAATGCAAAGGTAAATGATAAAACTGATGCTGTTGTTCGTGTACAAGGTGCTGGTGAGCTCGGCAATAGCAACGCTAATGTCGCTAAGGTAAATCTTGCCTATGTAGACCATCATTTCGGCAAGGACACAACATTGCGCGTAGGTCGTCAATTATATACGCCTGCACTAGGTCTTATGTATGATGACCTTATCGATGGAGCACGCCTCATGTACAAACATGGTAAGTTGGATGTATCCGCAAGCTATGGTTATTGGTGGGGTGGCGCAGGCACATACCAAGATAAACAAAATACCATTACAGCAGCTATGCTTGAAGTAAAGGGTAAACTTAACAAACATGTTACCCTTGGCGGTATGTACGGCCGATTCCATAATGGTAAACTATACCAAGGACAAGATATTGATGCGGCTACAGGTAAGCAAGTTAAGTCCTTTATCGATTCTCCATACAAAAATATTTGGGGCCTTAACGCGAATATGAACTTTAACCGTTGGAACGTATTCGGCGAATGGTTAACGGCACCAGGCATATCCAATTCCCAAGCTTGGATGGCTAGCGTAGGTTACGGTAACTACAATATTAGTAAAGCTCGTACCTATAGTGTACGTGGTCAATACTATTATGAAGAAGCAAATTCTCCTGTCTTCAGTAGTGCCTTTGCACCGGCGTATAGCTTCTATAACCAACACTACGTAGATACAAAAAATGTAGCTCATGTACGCAATGGGTATAAAGGCTTTGTAGCTAATGTAAACTACGTTCCATATAAAAACGTATCTATTGGCGCATACTACGGCTTCGCTAATAAAGATATGGATGGTAACCACTTAGGTGATTACTGGCGTACAGACGTGAACTTCATGTTCTAATCTCAGAACGTCCTATACATGTGGTTCCAAAATTAGTACAGGCCTGTAGTAATCTAAGAATGCCTATATATGTGTTTCTAGAATTAGAACAGGCCTGTTCTAATTCTAAGAAAGGATATATAGGGGTGCTAAAAAATAGAACAGGCCTGTTCTATTTTTTAGAGGGAGATGTATTTGAAACCCTGTATCCTTTTGTTTTACAATTTAGCAATAAAAAAGAGTCGCTCCATATAGTGCGACTCTTTTTCTGTATCCAGTTTCTATTTACAATTATTTTGTAACAACTTTAAGATCTACAGGGATTTTAGCTTCTACAGCTTCGCCTTTGATAACTTTTTGTGCTGTATCAATAGCGATTTTACCCATTTGGTCTGGTTGTTGAGCAATTGTTGCAGCCAATGTGCCGTCTTTAACAGCTTTGTCTGCATCAGCTGTACCGTCAAAGCCTACGATGAAGATTGTTTTGCCTGCGGATTTAGCTGCTTGGATAGCGCCCAATGCCATTTCGTCGTTATGAGCGAAGATAGCTTGTACGTC
>JAIITD010000115.1 GCA_022737715.1 Veillonella sp. | reverse complement strand
CCCACTTTGCCAAATGCAACTTGATATGTTCCAAAAAGAAGCAAAAGAAGTTGTTGGCGGTGGCAAAGATATGCCAATCTTGCACATGTCCCAATTAGTAGGTCTTGCTCTTGGCATCACTCCTGAAGAAATGGGCATGCCTAAACGTCACTTAACTGATACTGCAGCAGTGACAAAATTTGTAGGTTAATTCGTTTTAATTTAGATTGCCTCAGTTGGCTTATAAAAACCTAAATTAAACCTATTATCATAATTACCGTAAAGACCCCCTGGCCTTGGCTAGGGGGTCTTTATTTGATACATATATGGTGTTTATTATATAATAAAAAGGTAAGCATTGATGACATAAGGAGGTCTCATGAACGAAGCCTTATTAGAATATATAGACCATAAATTGAATGATGAAGAATTGGGACGCGTATTCCCAGTCACCTTTCAAGGCGATGAGTATTTTGTAAAACGCGCCGTAGGTAATAACAGGTCATCATGGATCAAACCATCGCCTCGCGCATCCTTTGACCATGAATTTTATATGATGAACTTTGTGCGGACACAATTACCATTAGCTCCAGAAATTGTAGGCTTTCGAGAAAATTACTTTGTGACACCGAATTATGGCAAAAACTTGACCTATTATGGCCATTTGCCACAGGAACATCCAGAAGATGCATCCTTAGAGGATATGGCTGTTCATATTTTCTATGCCTTTGGTAAAGCGCTCGGCACACTTCACGATTACGGTATCGCTCATGGCCGTCCTGCGTTGCGTGATATCGTATACGATCCAGATACGGATAGCGTGATGCTCCTCGATTGGGAAAACGCACGTCGCTGGCCTGAATTCACGCCTGCTGGATGGGACTTACTTATTTTCATCCACAGCTATATCCGTGAAGGTGATTTGCCTAATACCTATCTATATGCGGCTATGAATGGCTATAGCTCTGCCCGTTGTGCACGGGAAACCGTTCTTCATGTGAAAGAAGTTTTACGCAAACGAGACTATCTATTTAAATTCTGCCGTTTATTGGAACCATTCCACTTTGTAGATACAGAAGCAGCCGTAAAATCCTATGATTTTATACAAGGACTTAAAACTGAATAACTGTGTATGACTAGTTGATAATTGCGAAAGCAGAATACTAAGAATACTGTAAATGACCCTCTCGTATGGTGAGGGTCATTTTATTATGGTAAAATAGATTGTATACACGGTGATACTTTCACCAGCATCTGTTAGCATTAGAAAATCATAAGTCCGGTAAAGGGGAGTTATGACGAGGTATAACAATTGGAATATATTATTTCGTTTATGGAAACATATGGCTATGCAGCCATGTTTATGGCGATGGTTCTGGAGAATGCAAATGTACCAATTCCTAGTGAAATTGTGCTTGGATTTGCAGGTTATTTGATTGCTCAAGGGATATTTGATTTGCACACGACAATGGTCGTTGGTACATTAGCTGGTATCGTTGGATCTATTTTATCGTATTGGATGGGGGAATATGGCGGTCGTCCATTGTTATTGAAATACGGTAAATATGTATTCTTTAATGAGCATAAATTTGAACTCGCTGAAAAGATGTTTAATAAATACGGTGGGGCAGCTATATTCTTTGGCCGCTTATTACCTGGTGTTCGTACATTTATTTCCTTCCCGGCTGGTATGGCGCGCTATCCATTGTGGCACTTTATCGTTTGGACTGTGCTCGGTACTATTCCTTGGACGATTTTACTCGTATATTTAGGAAAAGTGCTTGGGGAAAACTGGAAAGATCTTATTCAGTATAATCATGAATTTTTGCTAATTGTGATGGTTGTCTTTGCCGTTGTGGCTGTCGTGCTTGGATTTAAATACTATAAGAATCGCCGTAAATCATAAGGAGGTCACAATGAAATTGTCTCGTTTGACGCCTGTGTTGTTTGTTGTTTGGCTGGTATTCTTTATGGTAGCTAATAATATACTACCTGTAACCGATCCAGTAGAATCGAATTATGCGTTAACTGCTAAGGAAATGGTGTTGTCTGGCAATTGGTTATCGCCACAGATTTATGGGACATATTGGTATGATAAGCCGATTATGATATATTGGCTGATTGCATTATCTTTTAAAATCTTCGGCATTGCCGACTGGGTAGTTCGTTTGCCTAGTGCTATATTTGGTGCCTTGTCAGTGGCGGCCATGTTCCAATCTTTACGGACTTTCAGTCGACGGTGGCTCGTTGGTTTGGTAGGCTCTTCTATCCTTGGTACATCTCTCATGTTCTGGGCTGTTGCTCATGGTGTTATAACCGACATGGTATTGTTATATACGACCTTGATGGTTATGATGTATGCGTACAAAGGCTTAAATGAAAATTCTAGTACGGCCATGATTGTAGCGTATGTATTTTCCGGATTAGGCGTTTTGACAAAGGGCCCTGTGGCGCTCGTTTTACCGGGCTTGATTTTGCTCGTTTATGTTGCGCTTTGCCGCTCAAAACAAATGCTGTTCCGTCTCTTTGATTGGAAGGGGATTCTGGCCTTTCTTATCGTTGCCATGCCTTGGTATGTCTATATGTATAGTGCACATGGGCAAGCCTTTTTAGATGGATTTTTAGGACTCAATAATGTAACGCGTGCGACCCAGTCTGAACATCCGGAAGATAATGTGTGGTGGTATTATATCGCTATCTTCTTAGGGGCCTCTTTACCGTGGACTGGCGCTGTCATTTATGGCATGATAACGGGCTTTAAACAACGTCATAAGTGGTATATCTATTGTATGTGTTGGGGCGTGGGTACCGTTCTATTTTATTCCTTGATGGCCACTAAGTATCCTCTATATACATTTATTAGCCTTGTACCTTTCAGTATTCTTGGTACATTAGGGGCTATGAAAGCATTGCGTCCTGGGCGCCCTCGTTATGTCCCATGGATTGTAGTCGGTCCCACACTCTTGTTATGGATCGCTTATGTAGGGGCATCCTTCTTTGCTCCTTGGGGCTACTATGGATTGCTCTACGTTTTTGCCGGTGTATCCGTATTAGGCCTGTTTTGGTTTTGGTGGACGCGCCAACGCTATCGTTTGTTGAGCATTGTCGTGATCGGTACGATGCTCATTTCCTCGATAGTAGTACTCGAAGGCTTGGTACCTCTTGTTAAACAACGTAGTTCCATCAATCTTATTCCTGTTGTAGATAAGTATAATGGTGATGTGTATTATTACAATGGATACAGTACATCTCTCGTATATTACACAGGACATGAGGTCATTCGTATCAAGGGTGATAGTAGTCGTTGGGATGACAAGGACAAATTAAAGCATCGTAGTGCTGAATGGGATAAGAAATATTTGATGGAACAAGTGACAGAGGACGAGTTTATCAAGCGCTTGTCTGAAGGTAAACAAATCATGGTCATTGTTCCTAAGGGCGAAATTAACCACTTTAAACAATCTAGTATTGCACCGTATGTCGGTGAATATAGCGAGGCTGGTAGCTCTGAAATCTATATTTTGAATAAACGACAAGCTTATATTGAAGAATAATATATTGTAAATTTTGTTTGTGAAAGTAGCATCAACCGCTCAATGCGGTTGGTGCTTTTTTGCGTATATAATCATGCTAATTAATTTTTGTAATTTTATAAAAAATAAAACCCATTATATACATATGTATTATTGACATATTAAAAACATATTGGTATAGTAGGTTATATAATTTTTTAGAACGAGGTGTTCTGAAACCTTATTTCATCTGGGTTTTAGAAAAGTGCGAAAATGGCATGTGTCAAAAACGCCCCTTGTTGAGAGGCAGAAAGAGGGGAAGATATGAAGAAAACTTGGTATCTAATCATCGGGGTGGTCCTCTTGGTTATCGGTGGTATAGCCTATGGCTATCATGAACATCATAAACCAAAGACGGCTCAAGAATTAAAGACTGTACGCGTAGCCTATTTACCAATTACTCATGCATTACCGGTATTTGCTACGAAAGAACTGGAAACTCCAGATGGTCCGGTTCATGTAGAACTCGTTAAGTATGGATCTTGGCCAGAGCTTATGGATGCATTGAATACAGGTAAGGTGGATGCAGCAGCAGTTCTTGTTGAGCTTGGTGTAAAGGCTCGTGAACAAGGTATTGATGTGCGTGCTGCCGCACTTGGTCATACGGAAGGTAATATCATCATCGTCAACAATGATATTAATTCTGTTCAAGACTTAAAAGGTAAATCCTTTGCTATCCCTCATAAACAATCCACACAAAAAATCCTCGTAGATCTTATGCTTGAACGGGCTGGTCTTAGTGAAAAAGATGTACAAATCGTAGAAATGAGCCCTCCTGAAATGCCATCTGCTTTGGCGGTAGGCCAAATCGCAGGCTATAGTGTAGCAGAACCTTTTGGCTCTCTCGCATTGGAAATGGGGAAAGGTAAGGTCTTTGAAGACCCTGACCACCTCTGGCACGACAATATTTGCTGTGCCCTCGTGTTTAATGGAAAATTCGTAGATGAACACCACGATTTAGCGAAAGCTTTCACCAAGTCCTATCTCGATGCAGGTAAATACTTAGATGAGCATCCAGAGGCACAAAAGGAGATTTCCTTAAAGTATATGAAGTTTAAGGATCCTGTTATTGAACGTTCCCTCAAAGTGATTGGGTTTGGAGATTTAGCCCTTACAGAGGACCGTTATAATGCGCTCGTGCATCACATGACACATATTGATTTAATCAAAAACGTGCCGACCTATTCAGAGTTTGTAGACCAATCATTGTTACCATAGGAGGGGACCATGAAGAAATATACATATGTGCCGGGCGCATTTATTGCAGTCTGGCTGATTTGGGAGTTAATCGTTCGCCTCGGCGGATTTAACGAAGCTTTATTGCCAACGCCATATAAGGTGTTACTGGGCTTTGGAGAACTTATTGGAGATGGGGTTCTCTTTAAAGATATTGCAGACAGTTTAGTACGTTTCTTTATCGGCTATATCATTTCTGTTGTAGCAGGTGTCTTCCTCGGCCTAATCTTGGGCTGGTACAAGGGGATTTGGAACTACATCAATCCTATCGTCCAAGTGATTCGACCAATTTCTCCAGTGGCTTGGTTGCCATTTATCGTTCTATTCTTTGGTATTGGTCAAGCACCAGCCATCGTTATCATCTTTATTGCAGCATTCTTCCCTGTGTTATTGTCCACAGTATCTGCTATCCAAAATATCGACCCTGTATATATTAAGGTAGCGCGCAACTTTGGTATTAGACAGCCTGAACTGTTATTTAAAATCGTGTTGCCTGCTGTATTCCCAGGCATTGCATCTGGTCTTCACATCGCCCTTGGTACGGCGTGGATCTTCCTTGTAACCGGTGAAATGGTAGGCTCTCAAACAGGTCTTGGTTTCCTCATTATCGATATGAGAAATAACTTGCGTAACGACCTATTGATGGTGGCCATTTTGACAATCGGTTTTGTTGGGCTTTTACTCGATTGGGGCGT
>JAIITD010000114.1 GCA_022737715.1 Veillonella sp. | reverse complement strand
TTCTGGAGATTGTAATGCTTTCGCTAATTTTTGAATAGCTGGTTTATTTTCATCACCAGGATTTACAGAAAGAAGGTTTGCATATGGAGAATCTGCTTTTTCTACGAATAAACCATCTTTTGTAGGATTAAGACCAGCTGGCAATGCATAGTTCGCATTGATAACTGCTGCATCCAAATCTTGAATAGAACGAGGAATTTGAGCTGCTTCTAATTCTGTAATTTGGATATTTTTAGGATTGCTAGTTACGTCAAACGGTGTATTTGTCAAACCAGTTGGGTCTTTCAAAGTCACAAGACCAGCGCTTTGCAACAAGAGAAGTGCACGTGCACTATTTGTTGGGTCAGATGGAATAGCCACCTTTGCACCATTCGGTAAATCTTTCAAGTCTTTAATTTTTTGAGAGTAAATAGCTAACGGTTCGATGTGAACAGGTGCAAAGCTTACAAAACTTGTACCATGATCTTTATTATAGTTATTTTGGTAAGGTACGTTTGCAAAGAAGTTTGCATCTACTAATCAAATATAGTTAGCTATTACTTATTTATATATCTAAATATATCGAATTACCTTTTTATTTATAAATAATTTTACTCTATAATGTTATAATAGCTATTAATGAGTTATATATTTCATTAACTGTAATTGATTTATCCATTAGTATGGATCATGTAGGAGACCTATGGAACTGACAGACATTCAAATTCCTAGCGATTTGCGCGACTGCTCACTAGCAGAGCTCGAGGTCATCGCACAACATATACGAAACTTAATCATCCATAGAACATCACACATTGGCGGTCACATTGGTTCCTCCCTAGGAGCCACTGACATTATTGTTGCTTTGCATCATGTATTCGGCCTTGATGATGCTCAATTCATATTTGATATTTCCCACCAAAGTTATGCTCATAAGATTTTAACAGGCCGTCACGAAGGATTTAAAAATAAGGACAAATTTCATACCATATCCGGTTATAGCAATCCTGCTGAAAGCACTCATGATGCATTCCACTTAGGTCATGCTTCCACAAGTCTCAGTTTAGCTTGCGGTCTTATGATTGGCCGCGATTTACAGCACGGAACACATCCAATTATCGCTATGATTGGTGATGGTGCCCTATCCGGCGGTGAAGCTTATGAAGCATTGAATCACTTAGCTACCATACCATCCCAATGCTTGATTATCATCAATGATAATGAACAATCCATCGCTGAAAACCACGGCGGGTTATATACTCATCTTCAACAATTGCGCGAGACTAATGGTGAAAGCCCTAATAATATCTTTAAAGCTCTTGGCTTTTCATATCATTACATCGACGATGGCAATTCGCTAGCATCCCTAATCCATGCGGTAAAAGACTGTAAAGACGAGACAACGCCGACAGTGCTCCACATCCATACGACAAAAGGCTACGGTTACGACAAGGCCATATCAAATCCCGAAGGCTTTCACAATCCATCCGGTTTTGATATCGACACAGGGGAAACAAAAAAACGCTATACTAACAGCTATGAGTCCATTGTGGCAAAGCAACTGATTGAAACACTAGAGCAAAACAAAGCTGCCTGCATCGTCACAGCTGCTACACCTGGCGGATTCTGCTTGACGAAGGATATACGAGAAAAATTAGGTGCTCAATACATCGACGTAGGCATTGCGGAAGAGCATGCTACGACATTACTTGCTGGCATTGCACACAACGGAGGCACGCCAATTTTACCGATTTACAGTACATTTTTACAACGCGCCTATGATCAAATCATAAATGACCTATGTATTAACAATAGCAATGCACTAATTCTCGTATACCGCGCGTCCATTTATGGTAACAAGGATATGACACATCTTGGGTTCAACGATATTACAATGCTCGGTAACATGCCAAATCTCATGTACCTAGCACCTACAACGGTAGAGGAATTAGAATCGTCCATTCGTTATGGATTAGAACATCACAATCATCCTATCGCCATCCGTATTCCGGTAGGAACACCAATCAACGATACAGCTCAATCCAATACAATAGATAAGCCTGTCACATCGTATGACATAACTCAATCTGGTAACACAATCGCAATCATAGGTGTCGGTAATTTCTACCATAAGGCTGTCGAACTAAGTCATGCAATACGTGAGACAACACATATGTCACCAACCATCGTAAAACCACTTTGCATTTCTAGTTTGGACACCGATACATTGAATGAATTAACAAAGGACCACCATATCGTCATCACCTTAGAGGACGGCGAACTCGAAGGTGGCTATGGTCAAAAAATTGCTAGCTATTATGGAAAAACATCCATGAAGGTCTTAAACTATGGTATTTCCAAACAATTCTACGACCGATACAAACCTGAAGATGTATTACAACAAAATCACTTAGATTTTGAACACATCTTAGATGATATACGAAACGTACAACATTAATTCAATACATATATGACAAAATGCCCAGTTTAAAACTGGGCATTTCTTGTATATATTTATAATTTCATAACATCTGCCAAGGCCATCAGGTATTAAGCACTTAGGTTGAAGGAACTTATTCAATTCTTTATCAAATGAAGTTATTTCATTATCTTTCATTGTTTATAGTCTTACCTTGTCGATATAAATCCAAGAAATTTTTGAGTACTCGACCTGTTAATCCCCATATCGTATATTGCTTATAGGGATAAAAATAAACAGAATAATTCTGCCGAATTTTCCAGTCTATTTGGTATCCTTCTAATAAATGAAATGGAAAATCTCGTAGTGGTTTAGTACCGATATCTAAGTGCCCCACAGTAGGTTCCATAGTAAGTAAATAGGCAAGTGGAACCGTAAAGATTTCACCTACCTCATCAGGACTAGGAGTAAATTCATCGGTGTGTAAACGTACAACTACAGCATGCAGTTTAACACCTATAGCAGATACTAAACAATCTAAGGAGCCTAATAATTCAATTTGATCCGTATCTATTCCTAATTCTTCCGAGCATTCACGAATAGCCGCATCAGCTCCAGTTTTATCGGTGCTTTCACAATGTCCACCAGGAAAACTAATTTCACCAGGCTGTCTACGTAAGGTCTGACTACGCACCGTAAATAGGACGTGATCCTCACCATCAATTGCAAGCAATGGCACTGCTACCGCTGCAGTTATAACATCAATATCTGTGGTCACTTGTGGCTCTCGTCCATTTAGATATGCGCTTAATTGTCTGTCCATAGTCATCCCCCTTTTCTTAATTATACCAACAATCGTTTTCCAGAAAATAGTACAAATGGCACAATTTATAATTTATTATTTGAAGACAAAAATAGGTTACCTCACATACAAGAGGTAACCTATTTTTATATATTATGCTTTTATTAAGTACAGTCTACGCACCTTGGAATTGAGGCATGTCATCATGAGAGTCAGGATCGTCTAACGTACCTTTCAAGTCATTATCAACCATCGCACATACAGATGCATCGGACCAAACGTTTTCAGCCGTTTCAATCATGTCGATAATCGTGTAGATTGGTAAGATAATACCAAGCAAACCAATTGGCGCACCAATGGAGCTCATCAAGGATAAAGTTAAGAAATAGCACCCCATTGGAACCCCTGCATTACCGATGGCTGCAAGAACAGCGATGAAGAGCCAAGCCACCATAGTGCCAGCTGTTAGTTCAATGCCTGCATTTTGCATTACGAACAAGGATGTAACAAGGATGAAAGCTGCGCAACCATTCATGTTAATTGTTGTACAAATTGGTAATACAAAACGCGCTACAGAAGGATGTGCTTTCAAATTGTCTTCTGCAGATGCTAATGTTACAGGCAATGTAGCTGCAGAAGATTTTGTAAACAATGCAACAGCTACGGCTGGAGACATTTTACGGAATACATCTATAGGGTTTAAACCACGGAATAATAAGAACAATGGAATTACGATAAAGAATTGAATCAAGTTACCGCCGATTACAACAGCTGTGTATTTACCTAAAGCACCAACGATTACGCCTGCTTCAATTTGTGCAGATAATTGACCTGCAAAAGCAAGAATACCGATTGGTAAAACGTAAAGTAAGCCTCTAATCAATGTGAAGAGTAATTCTTGTAAACCGAATAACACTTTCAATACTGCTTCGCGGCCTTCTGTACGAGGCATGAATGCAAAGGCTAAACCAACGGAAGCAGAGATGAACATAACGGATAATACGTTACCTTCTAAATACGGTTTCAAGATATTGTTAGGAATAACGGATAAGAAATGATCATAATATGTTACGTGACCTAATTTTTCAGGTACTTGCGCTGCACCAGCACCGATTACATCAAGTGGTAAATTACCTGGCGCAATCCAGAGGAATAAACCAAGACCAACAGCGGCTGCACAAATTGTTGTTAACAATGTATAAGTTACAGCATGACCAAAGATACGGCCTGTATCTTTTTTTGCCCCCAACATGGATAATGTAGTAATAACTGCTAGTGATACAGTAGGTATTGCAATAAACTGGAATAAATGCGTAAACACTGCAGCAATGAAATTAAATAAGTCATTAAGAACAGGAATATGTTGCCATCCTAAAACAGCACCGATAATGAGTGCACCCATCCATAAAATAAATTGACGTAATTTACCTTGTCCACGACTTTTCAAGGTAATCTCTTGCGCTAAGGCATCAACATTTTTATTACTTTGGTCTGCCATAAAAACACCTCTCTACTAATAAAACTACTAGAGACTAATAAATAAACCCCAGCCCTAGGGGCTGGGATAATTAATCACATCCGAGTCTCTCAACAAAACCCATTATAAAGATATGTTTTAAAATTGTCAATTACAATACTTGAATATATTTTAATATGTTCAAGTATTGTTCCAAATTATATATACTCTGGCAAAATCTAATGATAAAAGTCTATA
This sequence comes from Veillonella sp., assembly GCA_022737715.1. Taxonomy (GTDB): domain Bacteria; phylum Bacillota; class Negativicutes; order Veillonellales; family Veillonellaceae; genus Veillonella. The sequence goes on along the minus strand of JAIITD010000114.1, from coordinate 599 downwards.
TCCATAGTAATCATCCGTGTTCGCTCAGGATTAAACATAAAGTAAATGACTCTCGGCTGGTCTTGATCAAAGTTATGGTAAACAACATATACTATATATTTCTCAGCCGATATCCGCGTACTATAATAGTAATCTTCATTAGGATTATCACCGACATTCTGTCTACCATCAATTAACCAGGGAAATAATTTCCAATTTTGTCGTCGAATGGTAATAATCTCATAATAATTGCTTACATCACTAAATAATACATTTTTATCTTTTGGATATGTAAACGAATTAAGTACTTCAACTGTAGTATCTTTGTCCCTGCCATTTATAAATGAATACCAAGCATTAGATTTAACAATTTCCTCATACCTTGAAATCGTAGCTTTATCACCATCTAATACTAAACAGCTTTGATTTCCACCTATTTCAATTACTTCAGCAGAAGAGACCACTTTCACACGCTCTGGTAAAGACTTAGGTGTTTGTAATGGAGTCGGAATATACCCTGCCTTAGATGAAGGCCATGTAGAGTGCCATCGTTGTGTATCATAATGGGATATCCCCACAGCAGAAAATACTAAAGTAACAGCTAATGTAGGAAGCATACA
>JAIITD010000113.1 GCA_022737715.1 Veillonella sp. | reverse complement strand
CGGCAGTTTAAGATTTCAGCAATATGCATTACTTTGATACGGCGATCGATTTCACCATCTTTATGAAGACGGTCAAGCATACCTGCAATATTCATCAAGCAAGCTTGGTCGGAACCGGAAATTACATTAGCACCAGTGCTAGCGATTTCCAAAGCTTTTTCGCGTGTCATTACTTCGCTGATTTCTGGGTTTTTAACGGAGAATGTACCGCCGAAACCGCAGCAACGGTCTGCACGAGGTAATTCAATCAACTTAAGGTCTTTTACATTGCGAAGGAGTTTGAAAGGTGGTTCTTTTACACCCATCAAGCGAGTTACGTGGCAAGATGTATGGTATGTAACAGTTTCGTCAAAGCGTGCGCCAACATCTTCTACACCCAATACATCGGTAATGAATTCAGTGAATTCATAAATTTTTCCGCTCAATTTTTCTGCGCGTTGTTGCCATTCAGGTTGACCTTCCAAGAAGTGTTGGTATTCATCGCGAATAGCAAAGGCACAGGAGCCAGACATGCTGACTACATAGTCAGCGTTTTCGAAGCATTCGATTGTATTCTTAATAGCATCCATAGCGGCATCATTGTAACCGGAGTTTGTGAACATTTGTCCACAGCATACTTGTTTCTTAGGCACTACAAGGTCGCAACCTAGTCTCTCAAGTACTTCTACGCCAGCCATGCCAACATGAGGGTAGAACATATCAATCAAACACTGTTGGAAAAGATGAATTTTCATATTTTCGTCCTCAACTTTTCTAGTACTTAACTCAAAAAAATTTTTGATATGTATTCATTTAGGTCGATAAAATTCCACAAATTATCAGCCTATACAATAAATTGACGATCTTTAAAGTGTTATATTTAAAGAACATTTCGATATAATTATAAATAAGGGCACCATAAATGTCCAAGCAATTGCTATATTCGTATTTAGGGTTGCATAAATCATATCCTTATGACTAAAAGTAATAATCAAAATTGATTTTTATCACACTCACGTACTGCTTTATAAATTTTTTCTATAACTCCCGTGTTTTCTTTATTTGCAAATGTTTATCAAGTAGATATTTTTTAGTCCCAAAATTGCACCATTCTCATTTGCTATAATGAAAGTGTAACTTTCACCATTATTCATCTAATTTTTATCCTTATATATTACATTTTCTTATAGTAGTGGTTATTTCATAAAAGTGCTATAATTTATGTATATAAACGTAATTTGAAAGGAGCTTTCTCATGAAACTCAATAAATTGTCCTTATCTCTAGCGATTACATTGGCGCTAGGATCTACATTCGGCATGGCTCATGCAGAAACTACAACAACTACGAAAGCACCAGTTGTAACGAATGCAAAAGCATCTACACATACTACAACTGCTGCAAAAACAACTGCTAAGACAACACATGCAAAAACAACTGCTGCTAAAACTACACCAGCAGCGACAGCTAAATCTACTACAACTACAGATAAAACTACAACAACTGCAAAAGCAACACAAAAAGCTGAGGCTCCTGCAAAGGCTAAAGAAACATTGCCAGCTGGCGTATACCCAGATACAAAAGATAACTGGGCTCGCGATGCTATCCAAGCAATGACAGAGGCTGGCTACTTATCCGGCTATGCAGATAACACATTCCGCCCTGGTAAAAGCATTACTCGTGAACAAGCAGCAGCCATTTACGGCAAAGTGTTGCAACACAATATGAACGAGCAAGAACTTGCTGACTTAGTAACAAAAGAAAATGGCGTTTCCTATTCCGATGTTGAAAGCGACCGTTGGTCCAACACAGCTATTAAATTAGTTAGTGCTGCTGGCGTTATGGAAGGTACAACAAAATCTACATTTGCCCCTGCTAAAGCGATGGACCGCGAAGAATTCGTTGCTTCCGCAGCTAATTTAGTAAAGAAAATAAAACCTGATGCACCTGTAAAATCTGAAAAGGTTACATTCAAAGACAGTGCTAGCATTTCCAAAGCATATGTAGCGGATATCGAATACATGGCACAACGCGGCTATGTAGCATCCGGTGCAACAACTGCTTTCAACCCAACACAACCTGTAACACGCGCACAAGCAGCAACAATCTTAAACCGCATTTTAAACGGTGAAACAGCCCCTACTACTAGCAAGGCTACCGCTATTAAAGAAGATGCAAAACAAGACGCTGAAAAGGTTGAAAACAAAACTAAAACCGTTGAAAAAGAAGTCGCTAAAGACGTAAAAGCGGATGCTAAGAAAGTAGATACTGCTGCAAAGGCAGATGCAAAAAAAGCTGATGCTGCTGTGAAATCTGATGCTAAAAAAGTTGATGCTGATGCGAAAAAGGTAGAAAAAGAAGCTAAGGCTAAAAAATCTGACAAGGTTTCTGAGTCTAAAGCAGAACAATCTCCACGCATCGTTCGACCTGTACGTCGCAGCACATTAAAACCACTTGATCAAAAACAACAAGAAACATTGGAAAACAATGTATTCACTCAACTCAACAAAACATATAAAACACCAGAAGCGTTCCAAGACTATGGTGTTATGTACTGGAGAGACAATCAATTGCATGTGGCTTTGAAATCTAATTCCGATTTGGATACAGTAAAAGCTAATTTGGCAAGCCAAGGCAATGCTACTATCAACAACTATGTAGTAGTTGAACCATCTCAATACAGCCAAACTGAATACGATGTTATCGAATCTAATTTCCGTAACTACTACAGCAAAAACGAAAAAGGTGGCAATATTATCGCCGTATTCCCAGACGTTGAAAACAATCAATTATACGCTGTAGTTAGCACTGCAAGCAAAGAAACACAACAAGGTATTTCCAAGGTATTTGGTTCCAAAGTTAAAATGACTGTAAAACGCTAATAGCGACAAAACTCCAATATACTTTAGTCCTTAAGGGGACTTCAAAAACAGCGTTATCTAACGCTGTTTTTGATATATTTACCACATGATTAAGAAGGATATGTATGCAACAGGTATCAACACACACATTACGGGCTCTCATCCTGTCCGCTTTACTTACTACATCCGGTATGGCATTTGCCGCTACACCGGCACAAACACCAAACGCTAATTCAGCGCAACATACTGTAACAACAACGGCAACAGTTCAAGATACAACAGCTAGTGAACAAAACAAAACTGCTGTACCTGCTAATACTGTTGTTAATCAACAACTTCGCTCCGGCGTTGTTACGTCTCCAAAGGATATCCAGGATGTGCGACCATACATCTTCTCCGATGTACCAAGTGATTTTTGGGCTTCTAAATCAATTAGTGCCGTAGCAAAGGCTAAATTGATGAAAGGCTATGCGGATGGCACATTCCGGCCTAATCAACCAATGACACGCGAAGAAGTGGCCTCCCTATTCAACAACATTACCGATGATGGCCAAGCAGCGTTCATCTCTAGTCACTTTAAAGATATTACATCCGACCGTTGGTCTGCCCTCGCTATTGAATCAGTAGCGCGCAAGAATATCATCTCTGGCTATGGCGACACTACATATAAACCTGAAAAATATATGTCCCGCCAAGAATTTGCTGTGGTAGCAGATAACTACCTACATTATCTAGGCTATACAACAGATGACCCTACTGTACTCGATCAAGTAGCGTATGGGGACCAAAAATTCGTAGCCCCTTGGGCACAAGACGCAGTGCGTGAATTAGCATACTTAGGATTTACCAACTATGCACCAGGCACGATGTTTAACCCAGAAAAATACGTAACCCGTGCAGAGGCGGCTGAAATTTCCTACCGTATGACACAAACACCACAAGCATTGGCATTCCACAATGCGCTCTACCGTCAACAAGTGGAACGAAAAACATCCAATGTCATCAGCCACGCCCTTCACTATGGTCAAGACTTCACACAATTTAGAAACGATGGCGCTCTCTTCTGGAAGGAAGGTAAATTACACGTTTCTGTAGTGGACAAAAAACACTTTGATACAGTTCATACAGCACTAGCTGATGCTCACGATCCACAACTCGATAATGCATTAATTGTAAGTCAAGGCAAATTGACACAAGCCCAATTAGAAGACCTCCAATCCGATGCATTGGCGCTTTATCAAAATAAAGAACCTCAAGGTAAAATCATTAGCATTTTACCAACAGATGATGCATCTGTACTAGTTATTACTGCTGATTCTGTACAACCTGGTACAGTAAAGGCATTTAAAAAGAAATTTGGTAAGAAGGTAATTGTTCAAACGCCGCCTGATGAAACTCCGACTACGACAATCCAATTCCCATTGCCATTAAAACCAACCAAATAATCCTTTAGGCAGCCCTTCGGGGCTGTCTTTTTTTGTCCCATCCCCCTCTTCTCATAAAGGACAATACATACAACAAAAGCCCCTCCGCACATCGCGGAGGGGCTTTCTAGTAAGTATTAAGTTCTATACCACATAAAACAGTCTGTTTAACCCTTTTTTGGTGCCATGCACCTTGCATTGTTTAACAATACAGACACATATAGTTAGTTTTGTTATTTAGTCACATCATTTTGACGGTCGCGCAAATTGCCAACTGGTACATACACGGTACCAGCACTATGGATTGTATCCACATCTTGTTGAAGAATCATCACTACCGAATAATCTTCAGTTGTGTAGAACTCAGATGGCATCTTATCGAATGTAGCATTCGCACCAACTGCATCCTTCACTTGTTGATTATTATTGATAGCATTAACGAGTTCCTTCTTATTCAAACCACCAAGATCATACAAGGATAATTGACGACCTGTTGTAGTATTGAATGTAAAGCCTTTTACATAAGTTACACCATTTGCATCGCCATCACGCATTGTATAGGTGTGAATCAAAACGCTAAAGATACCATTTTTATCCGTTTTTACATCATAATACATGATGACATTCGTTTTATTGGATTCTTTTTCGTTCAATTTTTGAGTGTCATTTTGAACCTTGGACACGTATTTCTTAATCGTTGTATTAATGGCTTTTTCAACGATAGGGCTAACAGATTTAACCTCTGGGAATACGAGATTCAAATGATCTGTAGTCGCATCTACAGGAGATACGCCTACCTCTTTACGATCCATATAACAATCTGCATTTGGCGCTACCACTTCGATAGTACCACGATCAGTTTTATTCGCTACGGAACGTAATTTTTTGTTTTGCTCTGGCGTAGCCGTGCTAGAGAGACGATATGTCACATCGTGACGATTATTTTGTGCTACTACAGCACCAGTATCCTTTGTTACAGGAATCGTTTCACTAGCGGCTGCCATAGATGTGAGTGGCAATGTGGCAGCCATCATGATGAGAACAGTCTGTTTTAATTTCATGGTTAACCTCTTACTTTGCTTGTTCTTGCTCTGCTTTCATAGCGAGAGCTTCTGCTTTATCAAATTTGTGAGTTACAACACGACGAACTAGATAGAGTGCAGAGAAGATGAAAGCAAGTAGACCTAACCAACCAGCTGTACTTTCAAATTCAGGACCAACTAATTCAAGTGGAGATTCACCACCACCAGTTGTAAC
>JAIITD010000112.1 GCA_022737715.1 Veillonella sp. | reverse complement strand
GAATACATGGAGAGGTGTCCGAGCGGCTGAAGGAGCATGATTGGAAATCATGTGTGCGGTTATACCGTACCCAGGGTTCAAATCCCTGTCTCTCCGCCACATATAAGAAGGTTATCCGATGGATGACCTTCTTTTTTTATATACAAAAACCGCTTAATGCATGCTGATATATACCCCCTTTACTGGACGCCCAGAAAAAGGGAGAAATATCACACGTCATTAAGCGGTTTTTCATTTGTACCGATTGATGGTTAGCAATACGCTCCATTATTAATGTAAAATCATGGATTGAATGTCTACCTTTTTATCACTAGGAATCATGCCTATAGAAATTAAATAATCTTGTGATGCTTCCAAGCTCTTAATATCAGAATCGGCGATTGTCGTATCAAAGTTGTACCAAGGGGCCATTGTAGCCACATCTGCTGCTGTTAAACCAGTTTCTTTCGCCACAATATCATAGTAAGCATTGGGATCTTTTTCATAGGCTTGAACTGTTTGGTTATGTGTATCCATATATTGTTTAACGAGCTCAGGATGCTCCTTAGCAAACTTACCACTTGTGGCAATGACAATGGATCCATCAATATAGCCTTCACCGCTTACAACAATGCGAGCGCCTTGTTGAATTGCTTTTAATGCTACAGGACCTGCTACCATAGCTACATCTACATCGCCAGAATCAAGTGCACTAGCCGCTTGTGGAATGCCCCCATTTATGAATTCTACATCATTAGCAGTCATGCCATTTTTATCTAATGCAGTCAACAATAATTGATGTAAAATCGTGCCTTTAGGGCCCATCACCTTCTTACCTTTCAAATCTTTTACAGACTGAATGTTTGGATTTTTAGTAATTAACACAAATGCTTTTGGCGCACGGCTATACATGCCAATAATCTTGATATCTGCCCCATTCGCCTTTGCTAGAATGGCAGATGTACCACCCAATACGGTAGCAATATCAATATCGCCGGATTCCAACGCTGCTGTTTGCTTAGGCCCTTCTGTAATTTCCGAATAGGTAACACCTATATTCTTTTCTTTGAAAGCCTTCTCCATAATGCCATTTTGTTTTTCTACAATGGACGGAATATTTAGAGGCGATTTTACATAAGTCAAATGTAAATCTTTTGGCTCTTGTTTTGACTGTTCAGAGCCACAACCTACCATTACAAGTAATCCTGCGATTAAACATAATCCAAGGACAAGTATTTTTCGAATAGAGTACTTCATATAATCCCCTTTCACAAATTCATATAGTCTCATCAATCATTAGCAATCATAGACTGTAGCTGTTCAATACATGCAAAACGACGTTCCAAAACACGAACATCCTCTTTCCATCGCTCATTCTGTGCAATGGGGTTTTCTACAATCTCATGATTACCATTTGAATTAATAACAATAATAATATCCCCCAGCAGAGATGCCTCTTGTAAATCATGCGTAGTCATTACAATGGACAGGGATTCTTTTACATACAAATCATATAAATCACGCTGTAATTGTTGTTGTGTAAAATAATCGAGTGCCCCAAAGGGTTCATCCATTAAGAGAATTTTCTTGTTGCTACAAAAAGCGCGTCCTAATGCGACCCGTTGGGCTAAGCCCCCTGATAATTGAGCCGGATAAAATGAACCATATTGCAATAATCCTAATTGTTTCATATAGTAATCAATCGTTGACTCATCAATCGTAATGCCACCATATTTTGAAAATGCCATGTTTTCACGCACCGTAAGCCATGGCAACAACCGCGGTTCTTGAAATACAAAGGCCATAGAATGTTGCACCGCATCATTGTCCATACCATCAACAAAAGCCGTGCCATCTGTAGGTCTTTCAAGTCCTGACAACAATCGTAATAACGTCGTTTTACCAGAACCGCTTTTACCTACGATACAAATTAATTTCTGCAATGGTAATGTTGCCTCTAAGGGGTGCAATCCAACTAAGACATTGTGTTCGCCTCTATACAGCTTGCTAAGACCATTAATATGCAAACTAGGCGCCATATACATCACCACCTGTCATATATCTCGATAGCATTCTATTGGTAATCCATCTAAAGAGCGCATCAGAAATAATGCCGCACAAACCGATGACGATGATACCAACAATGACGATATCTGAACGAGCCATTGTTTGTGCATCTAGGATCCAATAGCCGATACCCGAAGAGGCTGCAATCATTTCCGCCCCAATCAAGGACCGCCAACTATAGCCTAAGCCGATACGAAGGCCACTGACAATGTAAGGTATAGCATACGGAATAGTAACATGTAGAAAAATTTGTTTCTTAGATAAACCGTACTGATGTGCCATTTCAACGAGCTTTCCATCCACCTCACTAAAGCCCATAAGGGCATTGAGAAAAATAGGATATACAGTCGCTAAAAACACAATGGCAATTTTAGAGCTTTCACCAATCCCTAACCATAAAATTAATAGCGGCAATAACGCTAATGGTGGAACATGGCGGAAAAATTCAATCATACCAGATGAAAGTATGCGCATGCGGTGACTAGCCGTCAACACAATGGCGAGTGGTATAGAAACAACAGCGGCCAATAAAAAACCTTGTACAACCCGCAATAAGCTCATGCCCACATGTTTCCATATAAGTCCTGATACAATACAATCTATAAACTCGGACCAAACCATATACGGTGTTGGTAAGATATAGGTGGACCAGATGTTTAGAGCACTCAATATGAGCCATATAACGATGACTAACACTGGCAATATGAATTGCCAGGCTATGTTCATAATCTTCTGTTTTATCTGTACACACCTCCTTATATTAACTATATCATGTTGCGAATAAATATCAATTATTTATATACATTATAGCATTTTACTAACCTAAAAGGGACTGTACTTATACAGTCCCTCTCATTTATTTTACATGTATTTGTTTTGCTACTTCACGAATGATATCAGGAGTTGTTCGGCAACATCCACCGATTATATTAGCACCGGCCTTGCGCCATACATCAATATAATCAATGAAGCTTTGTTGTCCGCCTGACCATGTTTTAGTTTCTCCATCATAGGTTTCACCAAGATTTGGATATACAGCAATTGGCTTATTTGTGACAGACCTAATATCCTTGATTAAGGATTCTACATATTCCGGCGCTGTACAATTAATACCTATGCCCGTTACTTGACGCACCTTATCGATCATTTCAGCACATTTAATGATGGTCTCCTCACTTGAAATATGATGTTCATCTTTGCAGGAAAAGGAAATCCATGCAGGAATGCCTTTTGTCGTAAGTGGATCACACAAGGTACGGGCAATGGCGATGGCCTCATCATAGCAAGGCACAGTTTCACAGGCTAACACATCTGGATTTTCTTCGCAGAACAATGCAATGCGAGGAATATGGAACACTTCTAAATATTCGGTTTGTACACCGTAGTCGCCACGATATTCTGATCCATCTGCCAAGAAAGCACCATATGGGCCAACAGAGGCCGCTACCAATGGTTTTGGTAAGGCCCCTTCAGAGAAGTAACGGACACTGCCATCTGGCAATTGTTCACCTAATGTAATACCACGCAATGTAAGCGCATCATTCGCTTTAGCTTCTAAAAATTCATTACGTGCTTGCACGGCTAAACGAACGGATAACTTCACCAAATCTAGTGCTTCTTCTGTACCATACCCATGAGCTTTAAATCCGGCTACAGTTGCTTGATAACCAGAACTTTCAATAATATCTGCACCGGCTGCCAAGTAGGAAATGTGCACTTTTTTGATGATTTCTGGATTTTCAATAAGCATCTTAGACGACCACAACTCATCATGAATATTACATCCATGACGCTCTAATTCTGTACCGAATGCACCATCTAGTACAAGAGGTCCATTTTCCTTTACAATCTTCAAAAATGCTTTTCGTTTAGCCATTCTATCACCTATTTCAAATCTTCTACAGGTGGTTCTTTACCAAACCACTTTTTATAAATCTCTGCATATTTACCATTAGCCTTAATTTTGGCTAATCCATCATTTATTTTACCAAGTAACTCGGTATTACCTTTTTTCACAGCAATACCGAGAGGCGCCGCATCATAGTCCTCACCGGTAACCTTGGCAATGCCACGGCCTTTATTATTTACATAATACTCATTTACCGGCGTATCATTAATAACGACATCTACGCCTTTATTTTCTAATTCCAAAAAGGCATCAACAATATTATTAAATTGTCGTACATCTGCATTAGGAATTTTGCTAGCAATCTCAGCACCAGTGGATCCAATAGAAACGCCAATGCGTTTGCCTTCTAGATCCTTAAAGCTATGAATTGTTGTATTATCAACATTAACAACTAAGCCATTACCCGCTATATAATAGGGATTACTAAAATCAACGGATTTCGCACGATCTTCGGAAATCGTCATATCAGAAATGGCAATATCAATCGTATTACTTTGTAATGCTGGTAACAGTGCATCAAAGTTTAAGTTTTGAATGTCTGCTTCAATGCCCTCTTCTTTAGCTATAGCATTAATAATATCGATATCAAAACCATCCAACTTGCCTGTATCTTTGTCTTTAAATCCAAATGGTGCATAGGTCGCATCAGTACCAACACGCCATACTTTATCATTATTACTAGTTGTAGTATTACCACAACCAGCTATAAATAGACTGCTAGCAATGGTGAAAGCACCTAGTAGAGCCGCAATTCGTTTTAATTTCATTATATACCTCAGCAGTAAAAAGACTCTACTATTTGGTCACTTAGAATCTTATACCTTTTTCTAACTAAAAAATAATATAAACATATCATATCACCCTATATACACTAGGTCAATAATTCCTACTATATAAATATGTTTTATTTGGCATAGATTATATATATATATTAAAGACAATCTATTATGGTTTGGTTATCTCCATATAAAAACGCTCTCTACGAATTCTATTCATAGAGAGCGTTATTTGTAATCCCATTAAAAGGGATTCATATTATTTAGCTGTCTTTTTATCTTTAATGTACATAGCTACCTTGTACAAGAATGCGCAAAGCAATAAGTACATTACGATACTGAGGTATGTTGCTTCTGGTGTTTCCACCCATTCTTGAGCAAATACATCAATACCTGCAATACGAAGTACGGCACTGAACAAGGAACCAATAGCACCACCAGCTACGAGGCCGGAAGCAATTGTACTACCTTTGGAGAAGCGAAGGTCTGCCAACGCTTTATCTTTTGTACTATTTTGTACAAAGTATGCAATCAAGCCACCAACGAGTAATGGGGTATTGATTTCCATTGGTAAATATGTACCTAATGCAAATGCCAAAGGTGGAACTTTTACCATCCACAAAATAATTGCGAACAATGCGCCTGCCATGTATAAAGGCCATTGTGCACTACCACCAGTCATCATAGGTTCGATAATAGCAGCCATCGCATTTGCTTGTGGTGCATTCAATGCATGATCACCTACGAAACCATAAGCACCATTTAATAAGATCATTACGCCTACAGAAAGTACGGCACAAAGAAT
>JAIITD010000111.1 GCA_022737715.1 Veillonella sp. | reverse complement strand
ACCGGCAGTAGATGTATTCACTTTTGTGCCATCGGTTTGAACGATGCTATCGCCTTTAATAACAGTTGTTTTACCACCTGTGGCTTCAAAGGTTGCAGAATTCATCTTCACAAGATCTTTATTCAAGGAATATGTGAAGTCTCGTTCGTTTTGGTTCACGGTGAGGTTTTCACCAGCAATCAATTGAACTTTGTCGTCTTTACCAACCTTAGCATCTTTCTTAGTACCTGTTTGGGCACCAGAAGTAGTAGCATCTTTATCTGCTGTAATTTCCCAAGTTTGGCTACCTGCAGCATCTGCCACTGCCTTCAATTGATCTTCTGTAGCCGCACGACCAGTAGTAGCTGTACCATTCCAAGTCGTATTAGCAAGGCCTGTTACATGATTATTTGTACCATCTACAGTGACACCGCCAATATTAGCAGTTGTACCTGTAATTGTCCCTGTTGCACCATTCAAGGTTACTGCTTTAGCGCCACCTGTAGTTAGTGTGTTGTTCACACCGTCGATAACAGATGCACCAATTGTAGCTTTACCAGCTGTGCCATCGATAGTTACTGCATTAGCACCAGTACCAAGTGTCACTTTGTCATTGAGTTTTACATCATAGATAGTATGACCATCAGCAGATGTAGTAGATGTTAATGTCACATTACCTGTTGTTGCATTAGCTGCTTCACCAGTGTTAGCAGTGATTTCAGTTTTAGACGCTTTTTTAGCTGCATTGATTGCATCAGCTACGTTTTGAGCTGTTGCTACACCATCTGTAGTTGGGCTTATAATTGTCCCATCTGCACCAGCAGTGATAGATGCTGTATTTACATCGTATTTTACAACGCCATTATCATCGATAGATGCAGTTGTTAACGTACCATTCTTAAAGTTTAAGCCATCGGCTAAGGAAACTTGTTTTGCAGTACCATCATTTGCCTTATAAGACAAGTTCGTCTTATTTGCAATCTTAGTACCATCAATAGTTACCTTGTAATCCTTAGTTGTACCATCTGCACTAGTTGTAGGTGTTACAGTCAATGGATTATTAGCATCAGTTGTATCTGTGCTTACTGTTACAGCAGCTACAGCAGATTTTTTAACTTCTGCTTCAGACACTGTAAGATTTACATTTTTACCGTTTACGTCAGTAGAGATGTATTTACCATCACCTTTAATACCGAATGTATCATCCTTAAGATTTACGGAACCAGTATTGGTTGCTATATCACCTGTGAACTTCAATGTGGTAGCACCAGTTGCTGCTTTCAATTGGTCTTCTGTTGCAGCACGTCCAGATACGGCTGTGCCATTCCATGTTGTATTAGATAAACCACCAATAGTATTAGCCGTACCATTTACAGTAACGCCACCAATAGCAGCCGTTTTACCGGTAATGGCCCCCGTTGTACCATCAACAGTTACAGCATTAGCACCAGTACCAAGAGTTACCTTATCGTTGAGTTTTACGTCATAAATAGTATGACCATCAGCTGCCGTAGTAGATGTAAGCGTTACATTACCTGTTGTAGCATTAGCAGCCTCACCAGTGTTAGCAGTCACTTCTGTTTTAGACGCCTTTTTAGCTGTATTGATAGCATCAGCTACGTTTTTAGCGGTTGCTACACCATCTGTAGTTGGACCTGTAATGGTACCATCTGTACCAGCAGTGATAGTTGCGGAATTAACGGCAACTTTCACACCTGCTGCCGTAGCAGACGTGCTCACAAGACTACCATCACCGGTCACAGCAAAGGATACGTCCCCATCTTTAAGGTATTTATTACCTGTGGAACCAGTGTCAGCAGTGAGACCAATGCCCTTAGTAGTAGCGTTAACTGTGTCAGCATCTAAACCAACTGTAATTGTTTGGTTATTCACTTTTGCCGTCACACCATTCGCACCAGCTACATTAAGTTTTTGGTTTTTAAGGTCCACAGTACCATTATTTGTGCCGTCAGTAATATTGAGGTTTTGAGACAAGTTAGCCACTGCATTTTGAACATCGCCGATATTCGCTGCATTCGTCAATGTAGTGCCACCGCTAGCCACGTTGCTAATTACCTTATTACCCGCATTGATGCCAGCCGTTTTATCGATGGAAATACCGCCTACAGTCACATTGTCTGTTGTAACACCAGTGCCTGTAATGGCCGTTGCGCCATTCGTTAAACCGTTCGTATTGATAACAGTATTGCCTGCCGTGAATGACGTACCTGTAAATGACGTGCCTGTGAAAGCTTTACCCGTTACAGAACCATCAGTGCCATCCAAGGTAATTTTATTCGCACCAGAACCAACAGTAACTTTGTTATTAGCAGTTACAGAATCAACGGTAATATCTTTCTTAGTAGCAACAGTAATTTTCTTTTTATCTGTGCCATCTTGTGTAATCTCGATGTTATCACCATTGACAAGATCTACTGTATCGCCGCCTTTAACAGCTGTTTTATCCGTTGTGCTGGAATTAGTTGTAATATTCCAAGCCGCACCTGCTTTAGCTGCATCAGCCGCTTTATTGATAGCATCCGCTACATTTTGCGCTGTTGCCAATCCATCATTACCAGTTACAGATGCTTCACCTGTGGTAGCATTGCTGTTAATCGTAGCACGTTTTGTGGAAATCTCAACTGTATTACCATTCATATTGGTAGACACAAAGTCACCTGTAGCGCCTTTCACATTAAATGCCACATCAGCCGTACTCAAGGATTGGCTAGACGCAGTACCAGTATCTGCACCAAGGGAGATATTTCTAGCTAACGCAGTTGTATTAGCTGCAATATTAGTTGTGTTAGTCGCAATTTTACCTTTATTAGCAGCAATATCTGTGGTATTCGTATTTATTTGATTCTTAGTAGCTGTATTGAGATCAAAGGAAACTTTGCCATCATTATCGACAGTAGCAACAGTAGAGCCACCATCTACAAAATCAAGGCCTTTAGATAAAGAAATCTTCTTCGCATTAGCGTCTGCCGCACTGTTAGCACGGTATGTTAAATCCGTTTTAGCAGCGAGTTTTGTAGTATCGATACCGATTGCATAATCCTTAGAGTTAATACCCGCTGTTGGGGTTACCGTAATCGGATTGTCCGCTTGTCCGTCTTTACTTACTGTTACAGCAGCAACGGCTAAATCTTTCACCTTAGCCGCATCAACAGCAACCTTCACACCCGCTGTTGTAGCAGACGTGCTCACAAGATTGCCATCGCCAGTTACCGCAAAGGATACATCCCCATCTTTAAGATATTTGTTACCTGTGGAACCTGTATCTCCAGTGAGGCCAATCCCCTTCGTTGTAGCATTAACAGTATTAGCATCTAAACCGACCGTAATCGTTTGATTATTAACATTCGCTGTTACACCATTAGCACCAGCTACATTAAGTTTTTGGTTCTTAAGGTCCACAGTGCCGTTATTTGTGCCGTCAGTAATATTAAGATTTTGAGACAAGTTAGCTACAGCCTGTTTCACATCACCAATATTAGCTGCATTAGTATCTGTTGTGCCACCACTAGCAACGTTAGAAATGACTTGATTGCCTGCACTGATACCATTCGTACCAAAGGAAACCGCACTAGCGCCTGTACCACTTGTTAGACCAGTCGTATTAATAACTGTATTGCCTGCAGTTAAGGAATCAACGGTCATATTCTTAGCTGTTTTGATGGTGAAAGTCTTACCAGCTTGGCTAATTTCGATGTTATCACCATTGTTAAAGGTAATAGTGTCGCCACCTTTTACCTCTTCTTCAGCATGAGCATTCGCTTTCACCTTGAAAGAAGAAGCAGACTTAGCAGCATCCTTAATCGCTTGTTCATTAACCGTCAATGTTACATCATTGCCGGATGCAGCGGTAGAGATATACTTGTTATCCCCTTTAATATTGAAAGATACATTACCATCCTTTAATGATTTAGCAGTTGTAGATGCACCTTTATCATCGGCTAAAGCAATAGTATGAGCGATGTTGGCTGTGTTTGTTGCAATATTTGTTGTATTAGTTGCAATTTTACCTTTATTGGTAGCAATATCGGTAGTATTAGTATTGATTTGATTCTTAGTAGCTGTATTTAGGTCAAAGGATACTTTTCCATCGTTATCCACAGTAGCAACCGTGGATGTACCATTTACAAAGTCTAAGCCTTTAGATAATTTAACAGATTTAGCATCGGTATCAACCGATGTATTTGCACGATATGTTAAGGATTGACCGCCAATTGTATCTTTCAATTGCTTAACATTAACTGCATCAGTATCAGCTGTACCTTCAGCAACCTCTTGAATCTTGTTACCCCCAGCAGTGATTTCATCAACAGTAAATTGAACCAGTTTACCGGCTGCATTCTGGAAGCCTATACCTTTGGCACTGCCTTCTGCATTATTGCCATCTTCATCACTAAACATGAGATATTTAGATGTAAGAGCACTGCTATTGGGTCCTGATTGAATAGATACCGTGTCTAAAGCAATAGTAGTTGTGGCTTCATTAGCACCAGTTGCACCATTCTTAAATCTTAACTGATCACTAGTAATAGTAGAACCAGCACCTGTATTATCTAAAAATTCAGCTTTCCTAGCTTTAATACTACCATCTCTACCATTGATCTTAATTGTTTCATTTCCAAGAGTACCAAGTGAAACAGAATCTAAACCTGTAAGGTCTTTATTTAGCTTAACAGAAATATCTTTATTATTACGGTCAACTGTAATATTAGTATCTCCAGTGAAATCTACGGTATCACCTTTGCCTACAGTTGCAGTAGTGGCTTCGCCATTAGCAGATAGTTTCCAGCTATATTGATTATCGGAAATGGTCTTATTAATAACGTCGGCAACATTTTTAGTTGTGGCTACACCAGCAGTATCTGCTTTCACAGTACCGTCCGCATTATTTGAAAGCGTCCCCTCTGCTACATCAATGGTAATCGTTTGATTGTTAACAGTGGCTTTAGCAGCACCCGTACCTGTAACAGTTAATTTTTGACTTTTAAGAGCTACAGAGCTATCTTTTGTACCATCGCTGATATTTAGGTCTTGAGACAAACCATTGACAGCAGCATTAATAGCACTAGCTACGTTTTTAGCAGTTGCCAAACCATCATTACCTGTTACAGAAGCTTTGCCAGTATTTGCATCACTATCAATCGTTGCACGTTTTGTAGAAACTTTTACAGCACTACCATCCATTGTAGTGGAGATATAATCACCAGTGGCACCACTCACCGCAAAGGACACATTACCATTGCTTAAAGACTGACTAGAACCTGTACCACTATCCGCGTTAAGCGTAATAGTACGGCCTACTGCTGTAGCAGATTTATTAATGGAATCTTTTGTAGCTTGATTTAAATCAAAAGATACCTTGCCATCAGAATCTACAGATGACACCGTATTTGTGCCATCAACAAAGTTAAGACCTTTAGCTAAAGACACAGTTTTTGCTGTAGCACCATTGGCGGTATAAGCCAAATTAGTTTTAGCTGCAAGTTTCGTAGTATCAATGCCAATTGCATAATCTTTAGAATTAGTACTTGCTGTTGGAGTTACAGTAATAGGATTATCTGCTGTATTAGCCTTGCTTACAGTAACAGCC
>JAIITD010000110.1 GCA_022737715.1 Veillonella sp. | reverse complement strand
GGCGACCCCGATCAGATTTGAACTGACGATCTTCGCCGTGACAGGGCGACATGTTAACCGCTACACCACGGGGCCGCGTATCAACTCTCGTTGACTACTCGTATATATTAACATGAGCCACTAATATAATGCAAGTACTTTTTTCTAATTTTTAAATGAATTTTTCCAAAATATATAGAAATATGAATTATACATCAAAAATCGTATATAATATCCATTTATATTCAGTATACTTTAATATACTCTAGATTAGACCAAAACGTATAGATATAAAATTAGCACCTAGATTTCTATAAGGAAACCTTAGGTGCCAATTCAAATATAATTATATGAAATTGTTGATTATAGTATTTCTACCAGCATGATACTGATTATAAATGATCCCAAGGACCATCACGCAAGTCTTGTTCCCAATAATACTCAACCTTCATATCACTGCGTTTAACCTTATCGAACATCTTAGAACGTGGCGAAGTCATCACATTTTCGCTATGCTTACCACCAAAGTACGCATATTTAGACTTACCTAAGGTATACATAACAGATACATACGGTTCTACAGAACTAATATTACTTTTACCAATTCCTAAATCTACAGAAATATGAGGCGTCACATTCATTTTAGCGCCTACCTTTAATCCATGTATAGATTGCCACTTATGTTGGTCAATATAGTACATCACTTCTGGATGCTCTCCTGGAGCTTTTGTTTTCCAATGATATCCTTCCACATAACTAGATAACCAACGAGCATTCTTATAATCGCGTGTATACCGTATATCAAAGCCATCCAGTACATGTTCATAAGAATAACGAGGTGTTCTTCGAATACCATTAGGTGGTGAACTTAAGCTATCATGGAAGTCTATTGCCCGTGGTACTTGACGCAAAGGTGTGTTAATGTCATAAGGCCCCACCGTTTTTTGTGATAGTCCATGGTATACATTGACACTAATCGTATTTAGACCAGCTACATATTCTAATCCTGCACTAACACGAGAAAATTTATCCTTAAATGCATAGTCATAGAATACATTGGCGCCGACGTAGGCATGCTCATGTGTACTAAGGCGACGATAGCCAACACCAGCAGTACCGACAACACCAAGCGTATCATGTTCTACTACTTCACCTTTATCAATATAGGTACCTTGACCGTCAATTCTTCCAAAATCTGCATCCGAACCATTCCAATATGTAGTAGTGGAAACTTTTTCGCCACCATTACCATCTAAGCGCCCCTGTACAAAAACCATAGATTTATCATATTTCTTTATAGGTTGCAATGTTTCTATAAAATACTTTGCGTTCATTTTCTGCTTAGAGTTATGATTACGATAATGGAATCGTGTATCATAGCTTAGATTATTATCAGTCATTTGTTTATTAGGCATTGCATAATTATGATAAGAATCTTTCTGAGTACCTTGTAACCCAATACCGATATCTGTACGATCCATCCAACTACTTTGTTCAGTATCCCTAGCTTTTACATCGGTGTTCACATCTGCAGCCATCGTTCCCACACTTAGACTGCACATAAAAGCACTGCAAACAAGAGCTTTTAGTATTAATCTGTCTTTCATTTCTAACTCCTCTCTTACACATTCATTTTAATAATGAATATAAAATGAATACACTTTATTATACCTATAATCTAAAGCGCTGACAACTATAGAGAAGGAGAAATTTATGTGCTAAAATATATGTATTATATACATCGGAGCAACATTATGAAATCAAAAGCATTAACAATAGCAATCATTATTGCCATCATAGCCGCACTGAGCGCTATGTGGTATTTCTTATGGTATATCCCTCATACACCAGTCTATACGTTCCAAACTATCCGTGAGGCCGTTGAAAACAAAGATGCAGATACGGTATTAGAGCACATCGATACAACATCATTAGTAAAAAACATCGTCACCCGCGAGGGTAATACTTATGTGGATACATCCTCACCATTAGGCAAGGCCGCAGTAGCAGCAACGAAAACATTCGGTCCAGCCCTTCTTGATGATGTTATCCGTAAATATGTA
The DNA here is from genome assembly GCA_022737715.1 of Veillonella sp. Classification (GTDB taxonomy): domain Bacteria; phylum Bacillota; class Negativicutes; order Veillonellales; family Veillonellaceae; genus Veillonella. Next base: position 3,564 of record JAIITD010000110.1, on the reverse strand, counting down.
GAAGATCCGGATAGTTTCAAATCGACAAATAGTAGTGATTCCAATACTGAAAGCGAAGATACATCTAATACCTTCTCTATGGTAGACCGCATCCAACGGGGTGAATTATTTAAACAACGCCATTTAGAGATTAAAAACATTACCTCTGAAGATGATGGCAACACCGCTACCGTAACTGTAACAATTCACAATACCAAGACAAATCAAACAGCTCCCATCCGAGTACTTATGAAGCACATCGGTGATGGAACTTGGGCTATCTATGATATCCCAGATATCGAAGCACTCTATAAAATCACAAGAAAATAAAGACCTCTTTCGTAGCAAATACGTTTATAGAGGCAGATAACAGCAAAATTCTCCACCGGCCAGGTCTGTCTACGCCCTTCGGGCTTCGCAGGGCCAAAGTCGAATTTTGCTATTATCTACCTCTTTTCCATATCAGCTTACCAAAAGAGGTCTTTTTTTCTTATCGATTTTTAGGTACTATCGCACAGGTTATGGTAACCTGAGATATCAAACGGTTGCTTTCATCATACATATCAAAGCGCCAAACGTGAGATGTTTTCCCTTGTAAGAGTAGCTGTCCTTTAGCAATCAAATTGCCGTCTGCTTTCATAGGGCGCATGTGATTTGCAGTTACCGATTGCCCTACAGCAAATTGATCATCTCGAATCAGTTGATTGCTGAGCATACCCGATAAAATTTCGCCAAAGGCCAAAGTAGCGCCACCATTGAGGTAGCCTTGTGGCTGCGCGTGATAACTAGTTAAATGCATCACCCCTTGCCCACTGGTAGCCCCTGTTAACTCAACACAATCAATTTGTAATGCTTCTATCATTGTCATAGTGTTCGTTTCTCCACTGTATATTTCTCAATACGATTATCCAATACATCGACGCCAAGGCCAGCACCATTAGACACCTGCATGGTCCCATCAATAAATGAAATTTCTGGGCTGATAAGATCATGTTCAAAATAGCGATTAGAATCGGATAAATCCCCTGCCATATAAGCATCACCTAAGGCAGCTAGCTGAACATGTAATATCTTTGAGATACCTGATTCAACCATACTGCCAATCCAGTATGGAATACCTGCTTCGCGGCACCGTAAAATAGCAGCACGCGTCTGTATTAAGCCCCCAAGTCGTCCTACTTTTACATTAAGCACATCGATTAATCTATGCTCGATTGCATAAGACAAATCATCATAGGACAAGATTGACTCATCTAGACAAATAGGACTTGTAATCGGCCAATTAGGCAACGATTCCTTCCACGCTTTATAGGTAATCAGATTCGTCATGCTAAAGGGTTCCTCTATGCAGAGCAAATGCAAATCATTATAAGCAGCCACCATATCTAATTGGTCATACGTATAACTTTGGTTAGCATCAACGGCTAAGGCTAATTTTGGATAGGCTTCACGTACAATTCGTGTCCGTTCATAACCATCACGAGGCGATACCTTGAGTTTAATTCGTTTGCAACCATTAGATACGTGCTGTTCCACGATGTCCAATAGTTTATCCATAGGCACGTCACCAATGACGATGCCATTTGAAATGGTAGGTTCCAAGGACTGACCCATGATATACGACACAGAATTCACGCCTTTTCGGTTGCAGTCCAAATTAATTAATGCATTTTCAAGGCCTGCTATCGTCATGGGCATATTGTCGCGCTTTAACCAAAATTGCAATTGCCGAATGTATGCCATCAATGGCTTTGGCCGCATCAAGCGTAACTCTAGAATATAGGTATCTACCAATTGTTTCCATGCGGAGTCAACGGTTTCTGGTGTATAAAACGAATCTGTGAAAGCCACGCATTCCCCGTATCCAACATAGCCTTGTTGGTCCTCGATACGAATGATAATACTTTCACGAACACGAACAGTACCCTTAGCCGTTTTAAATTCAAACTTTAACGGCAAAGCCACACGATACGTCGTTATGGATTTAAAGTTCAATACATCATTCATGAGAACCTCCATTTGGCGCAGTCATATCTAGATAGGAGGCCAACGATTTACGCACAATTTTCCCCGTCCCATTACGTGGCAATGCATCCATAATCGTAATGTATTTAGGCACCTTGTATTTGGCTAACTTACTAGAAATATAGTCTCGCACGACCATTTCCAAATTGGAACCTAATGTATCTATATCATCAAAGGCAAGGAATAATGCTGGCACCTGTCCCCATTTCGCATCAGACACAGGGATAACAGCACATTCCTTCACCCCTTGCATGGCATACACGGTATCTTCAATTTCCTTAGGATAGATATTTTCGCCTCCAGAAATGATCAAATCTGTACGGCGATTTAAAATGTATAAAAAACCATCTTCATCGACATAACCCATATCATCGGTATTAAAATCGCCATGAATCGGTTCGCGATTGATATAGCCACTCATGACCATGGGTCCATTCAAATGGATTTCCCCTACCCCATCCGCATCGGGATTTACAATATGTACGGTCATCCCCGGTAAGGGTTTGCCTACTGAATCTAGTTTGTTTAGATTAGATAATACAGGCATGGTCACGCTTTGACTAAAGGTCTCTGTCATACCATAGGTTTTATAAATCGGTAACTGCTTCGCTACACACGCATCAACTAGAGGTCGCGGAATAAATTCTCCACCCAATAAGATGACCCACAATTGATGGTGAGTAATGCGCGGTTCCAAATTCTTTAAGATGGTAGGCACCAAAGACATCATATTAATGCGACCATCATGAATATATTGCAGTACTTGTTCTTCGTCATAGGATTCCATAATGGTCATCGCTGTACCATTATACAAAGACCGCATCAAAATGGATAATCCACTTACATGAAACAACGGTAATACCATAAGCCAATTATCCTGTTCAGTTCTACCTAGCACCTCTTGTGATGCTTGTACATGAGCCTTAATTTGGCCCCAACGAAGTGGCACCGATTTAAACTGTCCCGTTGTAGCACTGGTATTCATAATAGCAGCAATGTCATTGTCATCCACGGTCCAGTCAAAGATATCCTTTGCCCCATCATGGGGCATAACACTCATAGATTCAAGTTCAATAGCCATTACAGATTTTGGTACCTGTTCACGTCGTTTTGCGCTGTGTAACACGGTTGTAATGTGTAGCTGACATAACTGATTTTCTATTTCACCCACTGTAAGATGAACATTTAACAAGAGTACCTCTTTACGGACTAGCATAGCGGCCAAGAGATAAACGGCCATCGTTACGGAGTTATCCGATACTATAGCGATGCGTGTATCTGTCAATGCTTGTAATCGCGTTGCCACGTGTACAACAGCAATATATATGTCGCGATAGGTATATTCATTTATACATATACGATTCGGATAGTGCTGTTTTCCATATCGTAACCATTCCATCATCTCACCTCATAGCTAACCATAATACTATAAAACATATACGTATAAGAAAGGCGCCTCATATAGAGGCGCACTGCACTTATCATGTAAAAGGTTCGAGTCCATGCATAAGGACTGATAACCATACTCCTATTAAGGGAATTTAGGGAATTGTTTGAAGT
>JAIITD010000109.1 GCA_022737715.1 Veillonella sp. | reverse complement strand
ATGAGCTTGTACGCTGTACGCATAGCCGCTTCCATAACGCCGCCCGTATTACCGAAGATGATGGATGCACCAGTTTCCATACCGATCAAATCATCAAACTGAGAATCTTCTAGGCTTTCAAAATCAACACCTTCGTCATTGAGCCAACGAATGAATTCGCGTGTGGTAATGGAAATATCCGTATCCATGCCGAGGCTTTCATCATCATAATAACGAGCCGCCGCATTTTCCTCAACACGCTTAGTTTCGGCCTTCTTCGCCGTACAAGGGTTAACGCTGACGGACACGATGTTCGCCGGATTGATGCCCTTTTTCTCAGCAAAGTACGTCTTGATCATGGCCGCTTCCATGGCGATGCAAGAACGGGTGCTAGACAAATTTGGAATAAGTTCAGGGAAATAGATTTCCGCAAAGCGTACCCATGCAGGGCAGCAAGATGTGAATTGAGGGATAGTGCCGCCATTTTTCAAGCGGTCCACGAGCTCGGACGCTTCCTCCATGATGGTCAAATCCGCGCCAAAGTTCGTATCTACTACGTAATCAGCACCGAGTTTGCGAAGAGCGCTCACCATTTTGCCTTCTAAGAATGTGCCTGGTTCAAAGCCGAATCCTTCACCGATGGACACGCGCACAGCCGGCGCCGTTTGGATGACAACGATCTTGTCTGGGTCGGCAATGGCCGCTTTCACCTTATCAAGCTCGGATTTCGCATGCATGGAATCGAATGGACATGCAGCCGCACATTGACCGCAGTGGATGCACACCGGCACATCGCCAGTCGCCTCGAGGTCGTAATAATCGAGCACGCTCATCACATCGGCGCAAGCGCGACGGCACAAGGTGCAATTCTTACACTTCGAAATGTCGTGGTAAATGGACGGGTTGTCGAGCGCGATTGGCACGCGTTTGTCGATAAATTCAAATTGGGACATGAGGACCTCCTCGTTCTGTATAATCATACCTATTGTGAAAGTTTTAATTTCTCCTATATTACTAGCATAACAAATAAGGAGGCCGTTCATCAACGAACTAGGATAGTAGGAATTGAAAGAATATTGGCCATCCTAAACAGCAAAATTTATATTTCATACATCTTCGGTATATCAATGAGCTCTACCCGTTCATCATCTGAGATAAATCCAAATCCTCGTTTGCTAAATAGCCAGTAGTATGGTTCGCCGTGCAATACACGGGCTTTTTCCATGAGGGATACTAGCACATCTTGGCCAACTGGTTCATTTTTCCACTTGCACTCGCCCACTAATAAATGACGTACAGGCCGTGCATTGGGATCTACTTGTATGTCCGCCATGGCCACTACATCGATTTCCACTTGCTTTCTTGTTGCAGTATCCGTGCCCCACCAATGGCCAATCTGTTGTGGTAAGAACGGTACCATGCCACGATGAATGCGTGCCTGTACATATTGCGCCGCCATCGTTTCAAATACAGGCCCCATAAAATGTGAAAGCATAGGTTTAACGTATTGACGATATACAAGCTTACCATTAAAGTTTTCAATGGCTCCTTGGTTCGGTTCTACAAAGCGATACCAAAAGGTATACATGGAATCTTTAATAGTATAAATACTTTTATTGGATTTTGACCCAACAGGATGTATTTTATCGATAATCTGTAAATCAATAAGACTTTTCAGATAATTATTCAAAGCCCCCGTCGTCATATCCACCTTAGTGGCAATTTCGTTATTGCGGCTTGCCCCCTTGGCGATAGCACTGAGGATTGCATTATACTGGCGCGGCTCCCGTAATTCCTGCTTTAACAGACTCGATGGCTCATCCACAAGACGTCCTGTAGGTGTGAAAAACAAGGAGATAATACTTTCATCAAGAGAATCACCATCCCTAAAATATGATAAATATTCAGCCACACCACCAGTAAGGCCAAAGGCAATAGCACTATCCTCGTAGGAAAGGTGCGGCACCATTTGACGCGCCTCGATATACGTAAACGGTTTAATTTTATACTGTGCCGTGCGACGACCATACAAAGGACTCTTATGACCAAGCACCTGATTTTCCATAAAACTCATGGACGAACCACACAAAATAAGCATCAGCTGAGACCGATCTTTATACGCATCAATCAAAGCCTGCAACTCAGACGAAACGGACGGAATCGATTCCGCCAAGTACGGATATTCATCGATAATAAATATGCAACGATGATCTACACTATACTCAAATAAATGAGTCAACGCCGCCGTAATCGTTGGAAAATTCGGCAACGTAGACTGTAATTTACCAGTTTCAATCATGCCCGTTGCACGATATACAGCCTGTGAAAGGGTTTCTAAATTGTTGCTAGCACCAGATTCAAGACCCACCATATACGCACCATCATGAGACGCCAAGAAGTGGTGTAATAAATATGTCTTACCCACACGCCGGCGTCCATATACAATAGCCAATTCAAAACGTTTTGAATCATATTGCGCTTCAAGGGAAGCCAATTCATTTTCACGACCTACAAATACCATACCGCACCTCCTTAATTTTCATCTATCTCTTTATTTTAGTATAACACGATATAGTATATTACGATATACTATATTACGTTATACTAAATTATAAAAGAAGATACAGCCCCCATCAGACCAGATGTTATCTAGTATTACAATGGTTTTTACCCACACGTTTTGTCCTATAGCTCAAGTTCACACCTCGCCCAAAAGCACAAAAAAGCAGCTCATTCGAGCTGCTTTGTCGTATAAGGTGTATATTATTTTTTACCTTGTTTTGCTTGTTGTGGCCATAAGAAGTTGTAAACTGCTTCGGATGGGGAACCAGCAACAACTGGACGGTCTTTGCCATCGACTTTATCTTCGCGTTCTGCGTAACCTTGTGGGTTATACAATACAACCTTTTGGTCTTTTACAGTTTTCTTTTTGTGGTTAAATTCTTCAGTTGCGATGAAGTGATAACCTTCAGAATCTTGAGCTTTGATCATAACAGTTGCAGTTTTATCGCTTTTTTGAACGCTATCTTGATCGATGGACCAAGTAATACCAGCACTATCTTGACCAAATACTTGCCAGTTAACAGCACTAGCAGAACCGAAACCACATGCGCAAATTGCAGCAGCCGCTAAACATGTACCTAATAATTTTTTCATATATTTCACCTCGTATAAAATCAAATTTAATTTATTATACCATATATTAAATGTATTTTGCGTGAAAGCTAATTTTTTGCGATACTTTTACGTAAAATGTACTTCGTCCTACACCATGACGTTCGATAGAGACTACTTATTACGATTTCTTTCAAAACCACGACAGCCTAAAACTCTACCATCTACATTGCGAACGTATTTAGATGCAGTAATTATATCCTTTCTTTCAGGTAAAGCTATACGAACTAAAGTAGGAACAATAAAAAAAGATCAACTTCAGGATCCGGTAACCCACCAGCAAAACTAAACTTCAAACGATAAAATGTATTATTCGTTGCACACTCTTTTAACTGATTCTCCTGAGAATTGCACATATCCCTATTACCTCAACTCCAACGATATATAATATAATTCCATTTTAACATAGAAAACAAAATTCATATTATCTCCCTTCTTCTGTTCTTTGGAGAAAATAATTCTAATGTAGAATGCAAAGAAACCTCGCTCTGAATATGTTGCTAGGGTAGGTTGAGAAATGGATGAGGTCTAAAAACCGACTTTACCTTCACTGTGGATTTCGATTCTCGAAATCTTACGTTCAGGACTAAGTGATGTGTGGCTCCCATGCGTCGCTCCGCTCCTCTGTTAGCTCACACCCTACTTATGTCCCTGCGAAGGCCGTAGGCCGGAGTCAGACCCAGCCTCTGTTTCCCCTTTCCGGCCCTTTGTAGAAAATAATTTTGTAGATAAAAAGAACTCAATTCTCTGAATTTGTATAAGTGATGAATTCGAAAAGGGATTGATGGGTTCGAAAAAACGACTTTGGCCCTGCGGAGGCCATAGGCCGGAGTCAGACCCGGCCGGTGGAGGCTTTTCCCCCTTTCCGGTCCTTTGGAAAAATAAAATTCTAAGGAATAAAAAATGCTTATGTTTCTGATTTTGTATTCATGATATAGAAAAGGAATGGTAGGGATCGAAAACCGACTTTGGCCCTGCGGAGGCCATAGGCCGGAGTCAGACCCGGCCGGTGGAGGTTTTCGATCCCTACCATTCCTATCACACTATATACGAATGCTAATATTCAGAAACATAAGCATACAAATTCAATTAAATTTTATTTTCCCCAAAGGGCCTGCATTACTTCTGCCCCTATTGTATCTTTTTCAATTTTCACAGGTTTTTGTTTTTCATTGCTGCTCAACAAAGGTACGCCAGATTGGCTATACACGGTTGCGTTAACTTCTGTCCAAGTGCTATCTGGACGGTTGATTTCAACGGTGTAGATATAGGTATAACCTTCTACATTGTTGGCTTTCACCAAGATACGAGCCATAGAGTCTGTTTTAAACACAGATGAGTTATCGATAAACCATGCGGAATCGTCTGTGTCCGCATCAACGTAGTACCAATCAGCAGCATTAGCTACGCCAAAGCCACCGAAAAATATGCATCCTGCTGCCATAATGGCCGCTAACCATTTTTTCATCATTCTCTCCTATTCAATCCTTTATTCATTCAACTATATACGGGCATGATTGTGGTTGGGCCACTACACAACGTCAGGGCCTAATAGATAAAGCGACTGCTCATCCTGTATAACACGAGTGGCGACCACTTAGGTGATCGCCAATTGTGCATATCTATGTTAGATATAGTATATTTTCGTTACTTTGCATATAGAATACAAATCTATATGACATATACGATATTACTCTTCGCTTTCGATTTCAGATGCAGGAATTACTGCAATGCTAGCTACCTTATCACCTTCATCGAGGTTTTGTGTTTTCACACCAGAAATGGCTTTGCCTTTTTTCACAGCAATGTCATTCATGTTAAAGCGAATAATTTTGCCTTGTTCGGAAATGAGCATCACTTCGTCATCATTGTGAACGACTTCAACGGCTACTACATCGCCGGTTTTGTCGTTAATGCGGAAGTTCTTTGTACCGATGCCGCCGCGTTTTTGTACATTGTACGCATCCGCTTCGTTGCGCTTACCATAACCCTCTTCGGAAATGGTGAACACTTGTGCTTCGCTTTCATCAGACTCAAGAACACCAGCGCCTACAACAACGTCGCCAGTTTTCAACTTGATGCCACGAACGCCATGAGCCGCGCGTTTCATGAGACGAACATCCTCTTCGTTGCAACGGATGGCCATGCCAAGTTTCGTACCAATCAAGATATCTTGGTTGCCTGTCGTTACGATAACGCAAATCAAGCGGTCCCCTTCGTCGAGGTTAATCGCATTGAGGCCGGAACGACGAATATTGCGGTATTCTTCGATAGCCGTACGTTTCACAACGCCGAACTCAGTAACCATGAATAAGTTTACATTTTCATGGATGCGTTCAAGGTCAATCATAGTCGTAACAGATTCGCCTACAGCAAGTGGCAATACGTTAACCATAGCGGTACCGCGAGAGTTACGGGAACCTGCTTCTGGCACTTCGTATGCTTTGAGGCGATATGTACG
>JAIITD010000108.1 GCA_022737715.1 Veillonella sp. | reverse complement strand
TAGTCGCTCCTCCCGTTGTAGGGATTCCTGCAATAGCCGCGTCTAATTGCGCTTTATTAACGGCATCTGTACCATTAACGGCTGTGGCTACATTGCTAATCGTTTTATTACCCGCATTGATACCGTCTTTTGTAATGCTAGGACCAGTTACAGTATTAGTGCTATTTTTGAAAGATACACCAGAACTATTTACAACTGTTGTATTACCAGCAGCGTCTTTTGAGGTTAGACCATCGTTGCTAATTACGGTATTACCCATTGTAACAGAACCAGCTGTACCTAGATTAATCTTTTGTGCTAATTTAACTAACAGTGTATCTGTACCATTAGAAACTACACCAATATTACCATCTGTTAATACTGCACTAGTGGCTGTATTCCCTTTGATATTTAATGTTTCGTCTAGTTTGCGAGTGATAGTTGTACCTGTATCACCATCGAATTTGATCCCTTTGGTAGTAACTGCAGTATTGGCAGCGTCTGCTGTTGTTTTTACATCAAACAATTGACCACCATTGACTGCATCTTTGCTATTAGCAGCAACTGTGCCATCAGCAACGTTACTCAATTTTGTAGGAGTAGTCGTAGATCCAGATGCATCTAATAAACTTACATGTATATCGGTATGAGCTACTGTACTGGCACCAACTCTTGCCTTACCTGTAGCAGGATCGATATCACTTTCTAAATAATACCCCTCTGTTGTGCCAGTAGAGTCCGTTGTTTTTACAACTTTATTACCATTAGCATCTACAAAAGCTGTTTGCTTATCATTTTGAGCATCTACCGCAAGCTCTGTTAAAGTGTTGATGGCTTTTGCATGTTCATTCAATGCAGCTTGAGTGATATCATCAAGCATTAGGTCATAAGATGCCATATTACTTGAACCAGCTTCAGCAAGGCCTGTAATATTTGCAAATGCTAAATTGTCTGACAATTTACTAATAGTTACAGTTTTACCCGTAGTCGTAGTAGTTTTGGTTCCAAGAACCTCTGTCTTGATTGTACCTTTATTAGCATTATTAGGAGAAGAAATTACGGTTTGTTTAGTTTCTACTGGAGAAATTTGAGCAGCTTTTCTAACTGGACTTGTAGAATGAGTATAGTTTCCATTACCATCAACAGTGCCACTATCATTCCACATTTTAGTAATATTACGAGTAGATGTTGCTTGCTCTGTACCATTTGCCACAAAGGAATGGTCTGGAATTAACTGACCATTTGCATAGATATAAGCAGTAGTATTCGAGTTTCCATTAAATGCCATACTTGTAGGATTTGCAATTGTGCCAGAAATTGAATATGTCTTAGAATCCATAGCAGTTAAATCTGTGCCTGGATGTAAAGTACCGCCGCCATATGTAAGATTATTTGATGTCTTAACTTCAATTGTACCAACTGTAGTAGTAGCCCCTTCTGCACCAGCTGTATTCACACCACTAGTGATTACAGTTAAACCTAATATAGCCATTGCCGCTAATCTAGCAGATCCTCGGAAGCGACATGTACTTTTCCCTTTCTCAGATGTAACTACATTGCATCCTTTTTTTGCATTCCAAACCACTTTAAAAATTTTGTTCATAACATTCCCCTTAATAAACTTAAAATAATACATTAAAAACACTTATAGTTAATACTTGGGTCAATCTTATCAATTCTAAATATCAAAATCAAGAACAACATCTATTAAATAAAGGAAACTCATCGCACTTCTGAGTAAAATATATTAAGATTACTTTATATTATTATTTTGATAAGATTTACTTATGCTTTTATTATAAAATCCTCTTCATAAAAGAAGGGGCTGTAACAAAACAGCCCCTTTCTTCTCCCCCATATAACACGGGAGAAAGGAATCAATAGCCTCTATCAGCCGACTTTGGCCCGTTCTTTATTATGCCCGAAGTAATCAGCTGCTTAACAATCTTAATGGAGCAAATATCATCTACGTTCAAAAGGGAGGTGTGGGTGTCTAAAATCTGACTTTGGCCTGAGCCCTTTAGGGCGAAGAAATAGCCGGTGGAAGATTTTAGACACCCACACCTCCCTCTGCCGTAAATAATATGGTCTAGTTAAGATTGTTAAGCAATGATTACTCTTGATTTGCCATGGAAAACCCCGACCTACTGCTCATTCTCACGAATTCGTCGATGTCTTGTGTTTCGTCAACGGCTACGTAGCCCAGTTCACGGACTATGCCGTGTGGATTATGCAAGGATAGTTTAGGTTCAGAGCCCGTAAGGACCCAAAGTACTTTGTATCCTTTTGGCGCTTCGCGAAGGCGATCTTCGCCTTTGCCATCCGTAAAATATACGAGCAAGTCTACGTGATGTTGATTAGCTAAGGAAAACACCGGTGAAAAAGCAGTAGACCCGCGCACATCAAGGCGTGGTTTTACGTCTTTTACAGTTTCCATTGTATACGTACGGCGTACTTCGTTATCACATTCTACAATGGTAATGCGATGATTATAGGCATGAACAATTTGTAATACTTGTTCTAACGCATTGGTAAATTCTGCATCTGTAATACTACCGCTCATATCGAGGGCTACCCACACATTCGCCTTATGTTGGCGTAATGTGCCAGATAATTCCAAACGCTCAGGTTGACGACGATTTCGACGCATCGTCGTTTTTTTATGTCCGCTAGCCACTTTCCCCATTAATTTTTTAAGATAAAAATACCAAGGTAAGGAACGACGCGTCTTTTGGAATGTGTCGATAAGGCTTTTTACATAGCCTTCCATATCCCCTTTTGACGCTTCGTTGATATAGCGTTCTGTAATTTTATCCATCGTTTCTGTGTCGATAGAATCAGACTCATCCCATATATCATGGCTCGAATCGGCATTAAATTCCATCGCCACGATTTGATTAGCATCATCAACGGATACAAAGAGGTCTGGTTTTTCCTGCATTGCCTTATCAATGGCCTTTGCGTAATACTCCAATGTGCGGAAACGCTTTAGTAACAGTCCATATCTCGCATTTACATTGGCAACGGTTATGGCATCGCGGTCAACATGCTCTAAATAATCATTGACCACCATATCCATAGCCATGTGAACGGCTTTTTTATTAAACCGTTGACTCAGTTCTTTCACCCGCATCAAATGAGCCGATATGACATGCAATATTTCACGTTTAATGCCGTCTTTCATAACATCTGGCGGTTGTCGCAACATAATGAAAGGATTGACATAGAGCACATAGCCCCCATGTTTGAGGTTTACGCCAAAAGCACTGGTCATATCTAAGCGTACACGATGCGTCATTTGTAGATAAAAATAGCCAAAGAATTGGTCCTCATCGAGCAATAGACTATTTACATCGTGTAAGATATGCCATAACCGTTGTTCATATCCATCGGCTAACACATGTTGCGTCAATACATCAAGGTCTGTGCCTTCCCCATCATACAGTTCCGTTAAGCCCTTGCCTATCGTGCCAATATGACTATCCGACATATTGTGATTTACCATATCTACGGCAATCTCTTCTGCGTGTTGCTTATGCACGGGATGTTCATCTACATACGCTTGATAACGCGCGTATAATTGCTCATACAACGCATCCGCATCACGAGCAATCTGATTACGCTTTCTATGCCATCGATCGAGTTCCTTGATAGCCTCTTCATCATAGCGTCCAGTTTTCTCCCATCCGTCTATATGCGTGAGCAGGTCAGACGCATCCCGAATATCGTCTTTATCTAAATTTCGATTCATAATTTCTACCTGTCATATGCACTTTCATAATTAACGATTGGCTTCAAAAAACGTCTCAATAAAGAGATCATCTTCAATAGCATAGCGATACACATGAGCATATGTGTTGCGTAAATCTTTCATAACAGCAATGCGCAAATCACCTGGGTACAATGTAATGAACTCGATAAAGTGATGAACTTCCTCTGCATTACTATTGCGATTCAAACGATACAACATATTTTTTGCGGATACATAGAGGCGAGTAGGGCTTTCACCATTGACACGTTCTTGCAAGGACATAATGGCACCCGGTTTATGTACAGCCTCTAACACATCATCAAAGGAGATCAATGGCTCTTGCTCAGTTTCAACAAAATTAACGAATGCTTCTGCAATGAGTTTACCCACATTACCGCGAATTACATTTTGGAATACATCACGGCTGTAACCACCGTCCTTATAGATACCATAAATATGAGATATCCGTTCAAAGGAACGCGGTGTCGCATCGATATCATCTTCGTGACGTTGATTTAAATAATCTGGATACGAGGAAATAAATTCCACTACCTTATCCTCAATGCCTGCGGAAATAGCCCAGTCAATCCATTGCATGTAATCCGCTTCCATATAAAGCCATACAAAACGATTTTGTTGAGCTGGGTCCATATCAATCGTTTGGTAGTCAAAGGAATCCTCTGGGTTCATAGCGGCAATGATACGCACATCATCACTCAAAGCAAATCCATTGATTTCTCGGTTCAAAATCAAGTTCATCAATTCTTGTTGCACCGCATGTTCTGCACGGTTGATTTCATCGATAAAGAGCAATACATGTCGGCCTGCATTAACGGCCCGTGATACATGTTCCAATGTATGATGCACGGCATACACGGTAGTCTTTATTTCTTTAACCGTACCATTACTATCTTTGTGGGATACAGTTTCCACCGTTGGGAGGCCTCCAATTTCGCCTTCTTTTAAAAGATTGCCATCAATGGTAACGAGTTCCCAATCATGAACCTCTGCTACGCGCGCTGCTAGCGATGTTTTACCAATCCCCGTTTCACCGACGAGCAATGGTACTTGATTAGCGGCTAGTACCAATTCTACACTAGCCATTGTATCTGTAAAATTCATTATGACTCCTTATTCTTAATACAGTAAATATTGATCGATAGCGATTTTCTTCGCCTGTACTGATCCATATACATCAACTAATGACAATATATCGATAGGCCATGTTGATTGGCGTCCACCAATGGCAGGATTGCTGACGAGTTCCCGTACGTATCGCTCTTCTACAGCAGGATTTGCAATCATTTCAGTTATAATTTGTCGAACCATATCGACAGTCAAGCCTAGTTGTTTTGGTACATACCCAAGTATCAATGTAGAAACCTTCAATAGCTCTATCACTGTATCTAAATCCAAATTTGTAATTTGACGCATAGCCTGCGAATCTTGTAAGACTGCGGCCTTTAAAATCTCCAATGTCGGTTGCTGGATATAACGCAATGCCAAATAATTAGATTTTACAGCCGCCATTTTAACCCGCTCTGATGGATTGGCAATATATTGCAATACATCATATTGTGTTTCTACAGCCCTTAACTGTAATTCTTCTGATGGATTTGTAATGTATCGAATGGCCCAGCCCGATTGGTCTAATGCAATGCGAACCACTTCATCCGACGGATTTTTAATATACTCAAGAACTGCCCAATCTTGTTTTACCAATGAAATCAGTAAATCATCACTTGGATTTTCCACATATTGAATGGCCCGAGGCGACTGTGCTAACGCAGTTTCAATCACACGCTGAGTAGGATTTTTAATGTACTGTAATAGCATCCCATTCTGTTCCACACATACTAGTTGCATCCCCTCTGTAGGATTAGGGATATTGCGAATGCCATGGGGATTATTTTTGAGAGCCGTTATATATTGTTCTTCTGTCATACTA
>JAIITD010000107.1 GCA_022737715.1 Veillonella sp. | reverse complement strand
ATAGAACACTTGCTTAATCTATCATTATGTTTAGGAATAACAACCATTACAAACTTGCGCACATGAAAAAATAATGCAATAATATATATGTTATATATATTTATGGCATTATGTGTGAACATACATTTGTAGTGGGCACAACCATAATTCCTAATATCATAACTTGATATAGCCCTATAAACCCATTATAACGTGGTGGGCTATGTCAAAGCAATACATACAGCGCTTGGCGCCTTGCCAATATCGCTATTCATGCTTTACATAAAGTAATAGCTAATTGCGTTTTAGTAATAATTATTCTCATTTATCAAAATCAATTTTTAAATTTGGTTTGTAATATCTTTTATATATTAGGGGGTTAGTTATGGATTTCCACCATTTAAAATACTTCGTAGAAGTGGCTGATCAAAAGAGTTTTAGTAAAGCAGCAAGAAACTTACACATCTCACAATCCGCGATTAGCCGTACAATTAAAGCCTTAGAAGACGAACTTGGTGTTGTTCTCTTCATGCGTAATGCTAAATCCGTAGAACTCACTGATGGAGGTACCATCTTTTTAACACACGCAAAACGTGTTGTATTTATGTTTGAACATTTAAAAACAGATTTTGAAAACGAGTTTCGTTTGGAACAAGGTTCCATCCGAATTGGTATCCCACCTATTACCGATGCGCCAATCTTTGCACAACTTTTAGGCGAATTCAAAAAGGTATATCCACAAATCGATTTAGAGCTATATGAACAAGGATCCAAGAAGGTTGAAATTAGTGTACAAGAAGGTTTGATTGATATCGGTATCATCTGTACGAAACCAAATCCTAAGGAATTTGAATCCTTCTATCTCACATCTGACCCATTATCCGTTATCGTTCCTAAAACTAGCCCACTTGCGAAGGAACCAGAAATTCGATTGGATATGCTTTCAGATGAATCCTTCGTACTTCACAAAGATGATTTCAATTTACATGATGAAATCATTAAAGCTTGCAAACATACAGGGTTCCAACCTCATATCGTATTTGAAACAAGCCAACGTGACCTCATGCTACAAACAGTAAGTGCAGATCTTGCCATCGCCTTATTACCATCTCGCCTCTGCCCTGAGGTTGGCGAGAATACAGAGGTTGGGTCCAAGGTTGTCGTACGACCTCTCGTTCCAGAAATCATTCATACGTTATATGTAATCTGGAAAAAAGGTCACTACCTCTCCCACGCTTCTCGCTTGTGGTTAGACTTCGTAAACTCCAAATTACCATTACCTGGTCTACAATTGGAGGCTCATAAATAATGAACAAACCATCTGGGCTCGCAACTAAATTGCGGGCCCTTTTGAAAGCTAAGGAAACGCCCATGTGGGCAGTTATCATAGTTCTCATCATCGTCATTATCATTCAACAAGTTCAAATATCGGAACTACAATGGCGCGTCGATGAAGATCACGACGGTTCAACCGTGGACAGTGTAGCTGGACGCCTATATATTTTAGAAGGCATGGCTAATAAACATAGCGATCAAATCGAGGAACTACAGAAATATATCCGCCAATTACAAAATGATGGTGCTAGATATGATTGGGAACTCAAACAATTGGAATGGTTACATCCAGAACTCAAGGTTATTTCTCCTGATGGAGATCCTAATCCGTTAAAATCCACAGATCTCAACCTAGACATGAATCCTGGCAAGGTACCAGATGTAAAAAAATAAAACAAAGAGCTATATCAAACATATCCACTCACAATGAGTGAGTATATGAATGATATAGCTCTTTTTTGTTAGTCTAACTAGCAATATGATTAGGATTCTATCTCTTCATCCTTGTGTTCCATAGATTTTGGCAATGTTAATACCAAAAGGCCTGCAAGGAACATGCATGCGCCCATCACATAATAACCCATGGTAAAGCTACCCGTATGGCCATTGATGAAACCGAGCATATATGGTCCAACCCAGCCACCCATATTACCAGATGAGTTAATGAGGCCCATCGCACCTGCTGCAGCAGCGCCAGATAGGAATGTAGTCGGCATTGTCCACCATACCCCCATGCCGCCATATACGCCTACAGCCGTTAAACAGATGAATAACAAGCTAATTTCAGGTGACGGACTATGTGGTGTGGCAATAAAACCTATGGTGCCAACAAATAGTGTGGTCGCCACATGCCACCGTTTTTCGTTTCGTTTCTCTGAGGAGTAGCCGCAGAAAACTTGTACTAATAAGGCAGCACTCATCGGAATGGCAATAGACCAAGCTACAACACTTGGTGGCCATCCGGATAAGCTTTTAAGAACTTGTGGCATCCAGAAACTGAATCCCCAGAATCCAATAACCCACAAGAAATAAATCAATGCTAATCGCAATACCTTTGGATCTTTCAATGCTTGCCAAATTGTGTATTTCTTTACGGATTGTTTTTCAGCTTCTTCCTTAGCAAGCTCTCCTTTGATATATTCTTTCTCTGCATCAGTTACCCAAGCGGCTTCTTCTGGTTTTTCTTTCATCCAGAGTGCAAAAATGAAAGCAAAGATAACGGCTGGTATTGCTTCTACAATAAACAACGTACGCCATCCGTGTAAACCAAAGAAGGTCGTATCGAGCAATACACCTGCTAATGGACCACCGATAATATTAGAGAACAATAGAGATGTAAGCATTAAGGAAATTGCTTTTGCCCGCTCTCTCGGTAAAAACCAATTAGGTATTAATAAGGAATAAATAACTGGATATAATGACGCTTCACATAAACCTAACAGGAATCGATATAAGAAGAACTCCCACTCTGTCGTCATTGTTGTCATAAGGACACAAACAATGCCCCAACTAAACATGATACGCGCCACCCAATGCATAGCATTGAATCTTGACGCTAACAGTGAAGCCGGCACTTCAAATAAAACATAGCCAATAAAGAAAATACCTGCGCCCATACCAAATACTTCTGGCGTTAACCATGGTAAATTCTCCTTCATGGTCAAACCTGCATAAGCGATATTCACGCGGTCTAAAAAGGCAATAATAGAAACAATAAATAATGGTAGGATTACATGCAACATGCGGCGCCTTGTAAAATCCTTGAAATCGATAGCCCCACTTTGAGGCTCTGGTACAGATGATGAGTTCATATGAATCCTTTCTACTTACTATATGATACTTACCATAATATATTAAAAAAAACAAATGTCCTCTGTCAATGATATTGTATAGAATATAGAGATAATAAATTTGAATATGTAGCATACAAAAAGCACCTTATATCTGCTATATAGAATCTCCACCGAAATTTATAGCAGTATATAAGGTGCTTTCACATACAGTATTCGTAAATTAACGTCTGTTACCAAAGATGCGTAACAAGGATAAGAACAAGTTAATGAAATCGAGGTACAAGCTAAGTGCACCAGCAATTTCAATACGATCTAAAATCGTTTCATCTTCAGATAGTGCCAATTGAGTAACGCTGTTTTTAATCATGTTCATATCAACAGCTGTAAATATGGAGAATACCACGACCCCAACGTAGCCAAGTATCAAACTAATTGTGCTATAGCTAATCGAGCTAAGATAGGGAATCGAAAAGTACGATGCTGCCATAAACACGAGACTTACGATAATCATGCCAAATATAGCAGCCACTAAGTACGGTGTTAATCCGGCTAAATTCTTCTTAGTTGTAAGGCCTACAATAGAAAAGGCAACGAAGAACGCCAATGCTCCAATCAATGCTGGTACAGTAGCTTCCATGATGCCATATGCTAACGAAACAAGTGATAAGGTAACGCCATTCAATGCACTATAGATGAAGAACATCGCATATAGGGACATAACATTGGCCTTATACGTGCGCATGCTAAACAAGAATACCACCGCTACTTCTGCAATCAATAAAATATTAAAATTGCTAGCTGCAAAGCGCGCCCATGACGGATTCATTAGCGTCGCAATACCAATACCCAATGTGGTCAATAAACCAACAACCATCCATAAAATAGAGCCCTTTAACCGTTGAGATACAATACTTTCTACCAATGCTACATCATTAGCATTTGGCGTTTGTGTCATATATGGATTCATAAGAACCTCCTTGCTATTTGTAGTTTATATAGTTTGTTATCTATCTATATATTATACTAAAAATTCTTATTCAACGCCATAAAAACACATTGTATAAAACCAAATCATAAAGAATTTGAGTCCTTCTACCTCACTAGTGACCCACTTTCTGTTATCGCTCCTAAAAAAACACTTTATAGTATGAATATATCTCTATCACAAGATAAGAAAATACTATAAAGTACTTTCATATTAATTAGTAGTAACAGGATCATAATCAGACGGCACCGGAGCAACGATACTCACAAAGACAATATCTTCCGTTCCAGTATTTTTTGCACCATGACATTCACCCTTTTTAGATACTATAACTTGTCCCTTTGTAAAAGGCACCTCGGTATCCGGCGTTGGATAAAACACCCCTGTCCCTTGCAATATAACCCATATATCATCAGAATTATGATGATAATGCTTTGGTAAGGTTTGACCAGGTTTAATAACCCAAACTGAACCACCTGTGGAATCAGTTTGATAAAATGGCGTCCTAACAGCTTTCTCCAAACTCTCAACTTTCACAAGTTCCATATCAAAAATACGTTGATTACTCATAATGTTCACACCTTTCATCGATTAACAACTAACGAGTGCCCGATGCATATTCGCCCATATTTACATCAAGCACTGCTCTCACCGGTTGAACTAGGGAATCCTCATACGGCAATGTCCATTGCACTTTTGAATCCAATTCCCCATTCTCTAGGCCGCTAATAGTATCACCATCACCAACAGGATTATCATTTTCTAAAATAAAATACAACATATTATATGCATGAATAACTACATCATCAGGATTCATGCCATGAAAGTGATACTGCACATCAGGCAAGATAAAGCTAAATATAACATACCATTCATTTATAGTATATCAAATGATTACTAGTACCACAAGTATTATATAATCCATATTTCATAACAACTTAAAAGATATAACTGTTATAAATATAGCCCGATGATGGTATTCGAACCATGTTCAGCCGTAAGCTGGACGCGCAAGAATATCATCATCGGGCCCCCACAAACGTAATCCGTAGAATACCGCACCCGCTACAATCATGTAGGCGTACAACTACCGATATACTAGAGTTCGTGGTGCGGAACCGCGATAAACACTTGCTCTGTACCGCTGAAGGCGTCACCATCCCCTAGGTAAAAAATAAAACTAACGACAAAAGACCCTCTCCGTGGTCCGTAGAGGAACTTCAGGCATGTGTGAGTCCTAGGACCATGGAGAGGGTCTTTGTATTATTTAATCAGCGTGGGATGGTGATACCACCAGCGGAACCGCACAGTATCTAACCGTGCTCCACATCACCAACTCAATTATAGAGGTTTGCGAACCACGTCGATAATAGAACCATCGCGGTATTCTACGATTGCGATGATGTCTTCGTCTTTGTCAGATACAGGGATATCTTGTGGTTTACCTACTAAGTCGAATGCTAATTGTTGTAATTCTTCAATTGTGAAGATAGGCAAGTTGCTATCTTTGAAACGTTCAATCAAATCAGTACGAGCTGGGTTGATTGCGATACCGTATTCAGTAACGAGTACGTCAACAGAGGAGCCTGGTGTAATTACAGTTGCTACTTTGTCGCGGATCATTGGCAAGCGGCCACGGATCAATGGGCAAGTAATAACTGTGCATTTAGCACCTGCTGCTGTATCGGAGTGACCGCCGGAAGCGCC
>JAIITD010000106.1 GCA_022737715.1 Veillonella sp. | reverse complement strand
TCAGCTTTGATTTTTTGAAGAATCATTGCAGAAATTTCTTGAGGTGTATAAGATTTACCTTCTACAGTTACTTTGTAGTCAGAACCCATATGACGTTTAATAGAAATAATTGTGTTTTCTGGATTGGATACAGCTTGACGTTTAGCCAATTGACCAACTAAACGTTCGCCATTTTTCGCAAAACCAACTACAGAAGGGGTTGTACGTGCACCTTCTTGGTTTGTAATAACCGTAGGTTCGCCGCCTTCCATAACAGCAACACAAGAGTTTGTAGTCCCTAAATCAATACCAATTACCTTTGCCATAATATATGACCTCCTAATACTTTATAATCTATTCAACAACTTTTACCATTGCTGGTCGAATACAACGACCATCTACAGTATAGCCAGTTTGCAATACTTCACATACCGTATCAGATTCATATTCATCTGATGGTACACGCATAATTGCTTGATGGAAATTTGGATCGAATGGTTTTCCAACTGCATCGATAACAGCTAAACCATGCTTAGACAACATAGCCATCAAGTTTTGATGAATCATAATAAATCCATCGAGGAATACCTTTGTATCCCCTTCTGCTGGAGCTTGTACAGCTCGTTCAAAATTATCTAATACAGGTAGCAAATCTTTTAGGACATCGCCCTTAACAAAACCTGCCAACTGTTCTTTTTCTTGATTAGTACGGCGTTTAAAATTTTCAAAATCCGCTTGTAAGCGTTTATAACGATTATCAAAATCGGCTTTTAATTCTTCTAACACCTGACTTGCATCAACTACAGACTCTTCAGCATTTTGTGCTTCTGACTGTTCCTTCGTTGCTTCTGTAGGCTCAGAAATTTCTTCGTCTACCACATCTTGTTTAATTTTTTCTTCAGACATGCCTTATCCTTTCTATACTTGATTCCTAGCCATCGTTTCCATTAAATGTTTCATATAGGAAAGCATATTAATAATTCGACTGTATTCCATTCTCGTAGGGCCTAATATAGCCAATGTACCAAGTTGGTTATTATCCTGTGAAAAATCAGTTTGAATGAGGCTCATATCACTTAATGCTTCCATTTGATTTTCTGAACCAATTTTAATTTTAATTGGTTTGTTTGAATTATCTTGCAATATGTGACCTAATTCTTGTTGTTCTTCTAATAATGAAAGTACGGGCTGTACCTTTTCAACCGTTTTAAATTCCGGTTGCCGTAACAACTCAGTAGCACCAACGGAATAAAATAAACGTCGCTTTGTGATGGCCCTTAATAAGGTTTCTCCGATTTGTAATAATACGGATTTTGAACCGTCTATGTGTGCGATGATTGCACTTATTTGAGCCGATGTAATATCACGTAAAAGCTTATTTTGAACGGCATTGCTAAATTGTATAGCTAATCGTTGTAATTCATCAGCTTTCACTGGTGATGTAAAATACATCAATTCATTATCAAGTGCACCGGTTGCAGTGATTACAACCATAACAGCTTGGTGAGCATCAAGAGGTAAAATATGTATATATTTTATCATTGCTTGATCATGTCCAGGAGCTAGCAATAGACTCATACTATGACTCACTTGAGAAACTAATCGAGCCATATGTAAAAGCATTTCATTACCAGATAGCTGTGAATCATTCCAAATGGAATGGATTTGCTTCATATCCTCATTTACCACTGGACCTTGATGCATCATAGAATCAACGTATAAGCGATAGCCTTTTGATGACGGTATTCGTCCAGCTGATGTATGAGGTTTTTCTAAATAACCTAAATCTTCAAGATCAGCCATTT
Organism: Veillonella sp.; assembly: GCA_022737715.1. Lineage (GTDB taxonomy): Bacteria > Bacillota > Negativicutes > Veillonellales > Veillonellaceae > Veillonella. The sequence continues at coordinate 4,057 of JAIITD010000106.1, read as the reverse complement.
CATTTCGTACCGTGGCAGGACTAATACCTAAGTTATAATTTTTAGCAATTGTCCTAGAACCAACAGGCTCAGCAGATTTTACATAATCCTCTATAATCGCTCGTAAGATGCGTTGTTTTCTTTCATCCATAATGACACCTCACTTGTTAGCACTCAAAATATTCGAGTGCTAATCGCATGTATAATATTACCATACCAAAATAAAATGTCAAGTAAAATTATCCTTAAAACCCTAATAAAAATCAGTTTAGTCAAAAAGACAATGGAACTTTTATCAAAAATAAGTCAAAAAGACAATCTTTTATTTTACGAAAATTAGTCAAAAAGACAATGTACATCAATGTTTATAGCAGTTTGTCGATAAAATAAAAATATGCTCTTAGTTCTTTTTTACTAAGAGCATATTTTTATCATAATGTTTTATTTTCTAGTGGATTACCAAGACGTTCTAATAATTTTCCCATCCGTTCTTTTGGTTCTCCATATTCTGCATACCAATCAATCAATATATCAGCAGCCTTTTTTGCCTGCTCAATAGATAATTTACGCATCAGTATTTTTCCCGCTTCTGGACGCATACCTGTATTACCGCCCACAGCAAGCATAAATCCTTGTGATGTGCCGATAAAAGCAATATCTTTTACCATAGAATCCGGGCAGTTACGGCCACATCCACTGATGCCAATTTTACATTTATGACCTGTTTTACGGCCATAATGTTTACGTTCTATATAATCAGCTAGTTCTTCAGTTTCCATTTGACCATTTTTACATTTACCCTTGCCCACACAAGCAATCAATGAGTTGACGCCTCTATGAACTACAGTTGTTACACCATCGGGTAATTCGGATATGAGTGCCTCCTTATCATCCTTTTCAATGCCTGTAATTTGTATGCCCGTCACTACATGCCTAAAGGATCCACCATATTTTTCAGCTAAACTGATGCATGCTTTCATTTGATCTAATGAAAATTGATTATGTAAACCATGTAATATTACAGATGTCTTCATCTTTCCTCCTAATTAAGCATGCATATTTATCATCATCCTATATATCCTAACATGTTGCTTATTGAGAAACTGTGAGAAATCTTACTCATTTATAAATTGACTAAATACATAATTACCGTGCTTAGCCCCTTCTGGCGTTAGATGATACAAGTCTCCTTCTTTTATAATTAGATTCTTTTCAATTAAATCATCTAAAATAGAGCCATATATATCTTCTAATCGTATATCAAATCTTTCGCTAAAATCGACCGTATTAATTCCCCACTTGGTTCGTAAGCTTAAAAAGCAATAATCTTCTTTAGCTCTATTGGAATCTATAATTTCCTCTTCAACAACGGGAAATTCAAAACAGTCTATCTTTCTAGCATAAGGCATAACATTGCGGTTATTAGCTCGTCTTACACCATTATAAAAGGAATGAGCCCCCGCACCAAAGCCTAAATAATCACAGTATTGCCAGTATTTCAAATTATGTTTACTATAGGCCTTATCTTTTGCAAAATTTGAAATTTCATATCGTTCAAAACCAAGATCTTGAATGCCTTGCATCATCATATCGTACATTCTATCCTCTGTTGATTCATCAGGTAACGTAATGAGCCCTTTATCAACCAAATGATATAATCTTGTTCCTTGTTCTACTTGTAAACCATAGGTAGAGATATGATCAATTGGCAAGGTGCTAACAATATCTAAATTTTTATTAATTTCATCAGTTGTTTGATTCGGTAATCCATATATTAAATCGATATTAATATCTTGAAATCCTGCCTCAAAGGCCCATTGAACTGCATCAATAGCCGCCTTACAATTATGACTTCGATGTAACCGTAATAGAGATGTGTCATCAAATGTTTGAACCCCAAAGCTGATACGAGAGAAGCCTAATTGGTTCAGCCCTTTTAAATACGACTGATCTACCTCTCCAGGATTTGATTCAATGGTAAATTGACAATCAGGAGATATAGTATAGGTATTTTTAACGGTATTCAAAATCTGTTCTAATTGTAATAAGGACAATTCTGTAGGTGTGCCGCCTCCAAAATATACGGTGTCTACAAGTTTAGTACGAGACTCTGGATATGCGTCACCAAACATAGCCATTTCTTGAACCAAGGCATACAAATACGTCTCGTAATAGTCCTCTAAGTTTTGATACGCAGGGAAGTCACAATATATACATTTTTGTTTGCAAAACGGGATATGGATGTATATCCCCATATCCCGCTGTACAAACAAATCATTACGATTTGTTTCCATATTTTAGTCTTCTACCTTTAAGATTGCCATAAATGCTTCTTGTGGAATTTCTACAGAACCAACTGCTTTCATACGTTTCTTACCAGCTTTTTGTTTTTCTAGTAACTTACGTTTACGAGAAATATCACCGCCGTAACATTTTGCTAATACGTCCTTACGCCAAGCTTTTACAGTTTCACGAGCTACAATTTTTGTCCCTACTGCTGCTTGAATTGGAATTTCAAACATTTGACGAGGAATTAATTCTTTTAACTTCTCAGCTAATGCACGACCACGTGTAGCTGCACGATCCTTATGGACGATGATAGATAATGCATCCACCGGTTCACCATTCAATAAGATATCCATCTTAACCATTGGCGATTGTTTATAGCCAATTAATTCATAGTCTAGAGATGCATATCCCTTTGTGGCTGATTTCAACTTATCAAAGTAATCATAAATGATTTCACTCAATGGCAAATGATACACGACGGATACACGTGTTTCATCTAAGTATTCCATAGATTGGTATTCGCCGCGCTTATCTTGAGATAATTCCATAATAGTACCAACAAAATCTTTAGGTACAATGGTAGTTGCCTTTACATAAGGCTCTTCAATATAATCAATTTCCGTTGGAGGTGGTAATTTTGCAGGATTATCTACCTCTAGCATTTCTCCATTTGTCTTGTAAACCTTGTAGTTAACAGATGGAGCCGTCGTAATAAGTGTTAGATTATATTCACGCTCTAAACGCTCTTGAATAACATCCATATGTAGTAAGCCTAAGAAACCACAACGGAAACCAAAGCCTAAGGCCAAAGATGTTTCTGCTTCATATTCTAAAGCAGCATCATTAAGCTGTAGCTTTTCTAGTGCATCACGAAGATTTTCATAGTCCTTAGAATCTGTTGGATACAAGCCACAATACACCATAGATACAGCTTTGCGATAGCCCGGTAATGGTTCAGGCGCGGGATTATCTGCTAATGTAACGGTATCGCCTACATGACAATCCTTTACATTTTTGATACTAGCCGCTATACAACCTACAGAACCACATGGTAATTCCTGAACAGGCACAAGATTAGGAGTAAAGATACCAAGTTCTGTTACATCAAAATCTTTTTTATCATGCATCATGCGAATTGTATCTTTTGCTTTAATAGAGCCTTCTTTTACACGTACATAAGCAATGGCACCTTTGTACGCATCAAAACGGCTATCAAAAATCAAGGCTCTTGTTGGTTCATCAGACTTATCTGGTGGTGCAGGTACCTTGTTTACAATAGCTTCTAAAATATCTGGAATACCAATGCCAGATTTAGCAGAGCATAAGACAGCTTCAGAAGCATCTAACCCTATGATGTCTTCAATTTCTTGTTTAACTCGATCAGGATCTGCAGATGGCAAATCAATTTTATTAATAACAGGAATGATTTCAAGATCATGTTCCAAAGCGAGATACACGTTTGCCAACGTTTGCGCCTCTACACCTTGTGCAGCATCTACCACAAGCAATGCCCCTTCACAGGCTGCAAGAGAACGAGATACTTCATAGCTAAAATCCACATGGCCCGGTGTATCAATAAGGTTTAAGATGTATTCTTCACCATCTTGAGCCTTATACAAAATACGAACGGATTGGGCCTTAATAGTAATACCACGTTCACGTTCTAGATCCATGGAATCCAATACTTGAGCTTCCATTTCTCGTTTTTGTAGAGTACCAGTATATTCAATTAATCTATCAGCGATGGTAGATTTACCATGGTCGATATGAGCTATAATACAGAAGTTTC
>JAIITD010000105.1 GCA_022737715.1 Veillonella sp. | reverse complement strand
ACCTGAACATATATCTCATTTATGAGTTAGAAAATACAAACAAAAAGCTTTATACTAAATACATTATTGGTTGTTCTATATATGTTTGCGTGATATTAGAGCCTATAGTGATGGCTCTATTTTATTTTTTTATTTTGTAACTATAGATTATAGAAATTTATTAAAGGATTGTATGGAATGGAATTAATCGAGTATATCAAGACATTAGGTAATGTAGGTGTGGCTCTATCTGGTGGTGTAGATTCATCCTATTTAGCATATGCGGTAAAACAATCTGGCATTCCATGCAAAGCATATACTGTAAAGTCTCAGTTTGTACCAGAATTTGAATTAGAAGATGCCAGGAAAATCGCAGAGTTTATCGGTATTCCCTTAGAAATCATAGATATCGATGTACTTGAACATGATGATGTGACGAGCAACCCAAGTGACCGTTGTTATTACTGTAAGCATCATGTGTTCACTATAATAAGCGAACATGCTAAACGCGATGGATTTTCTGTATTATGTGATGGAACCAATGCCAGTGATGATATGGATGATCGCCCTGGAATGAAAGCTATTGCAGAATTATCTGTTAAATCACCACTATCAGAATGCAATCTAACAAAATCTATGATACGAGATTTAGCTCATAAGGCTGATTTGTTTACTTGGGATAAACCGTCTTACGCTTGTTTAGCTACGAGATTTCAAGCGGGACAGCACATAACAGGTCTTGACTTAGAACATATTGAAAAAGCGGAAGGATATTTATTTTCATTAGGACTATCAGATTTTAGAGTTAGATTAGTTGGAAATACTGCTAAAATTCAAGTTCCAGAAAATCAAATAGCTATAGTTATTAAGAATAGGATTGAGATTCTTACATATTTTAAATCTATGTTTGATGATGTTGTATTAGATTTAGAGGTGCGTTCATGAGCGATAATATTAGATCTCTTTTAGAGCAAGTAAAAAATGGACAGGTAGATGTGGATGCAGCCTTATTAAAGCTAAAGATGAAACCGTTAGATGATTTAGGGTATGCCAACGTTGATTTACATCGTCAATTACGACAAGGTGTACCAGAGGTCATATATGGTGCTGGTAAAACTGCTAAACAAATCGTGGGTATTATCTCCTCCATGCAATCTAACGGGCAAGGCCATATATTGATTACACGATTAGCACCTGATGTGGCTGCAGCGGTTCAAAAGCAGCATTCATTGACATATATTAAGGATGCTCATATCGGCTACATTGGTGAGATGCCTACGGAGAAAACGAAATCAAGTATAGCTATTGTTACTGGCGGTACAAGTGATTATAAGGTAGCTGAAGAATGTGCTATTACAGCTGAGTTTTACGGCAATAGGGTGAATCGAATTTATGACGTAGGCGTAGCCGGCATTCATCGCTTGTTACAACATTTAGATACCATTATGTCCGCCAAGGTTATCGTTGTCATTGCGGGCATGGAAGGGGCCTTAGCCAGCGTAGTTGGTGGCCTTGTAGATGTGCCTGTCATTGCTGTGCCTACTAGTGTTGGGTATGGGACGGCTTTTGGAGGCGTGACGGCGTTATTATCCATGCTCAATTCCTGCGCTAGCGGTGTTACGGTTGTTAACATAGACAATGGATTTGGTGCTGCTTATACGGCGAACATGATTAATCATATAGGTGAAAGTAAATGAAACGATTATTTTTAGATTGCCAAATGGGGATTGCCGGCGACATGCTCACTGCTACATTACTCGGTTTAGTAGATAATCCTGAAATGTGGATAGCAAATCTTAATCAAATGGGGATACCAGATGTTATCTATACATTAATACCGAAAGAAGATAAGGGATTACAAGGCTGTCGGGTAGCGGTAACTATTAATGGTATAGAAGAATCTGAACATCATAAAGGTAGTCCCCATGACCAGCATCATACTGATCATCACCATGCTCATCATGAACATGGTGAGACAGATACGCATGAAGACCATTCAGATCACCATATACATAGCGAATATCATGTGCATGGCCGAGGTTTACAGGGGGTAATGGATATAATTAATAGTTTATCTATTTCCGATACGTGTAAACAGAATGCTATCAACGTATATCAGCTAGTAGCTCAAGCGGAGGCTAAGGTTCACAAATCGACGGTAACACAAATTCATTTCCACGAACTGGGCATGCTCGATGCTATTGCAGATATTGTGGCCGTTTGTGTACTCTTAGAGGCATTGAAGTTTGATGAGATTATCATCTCGCCTATACATGTAGGAACAGGTACTGTTCATTGTGCTCATGGAGAACTACCTGTGCCAGCACCAGCAACGATGGAGTTATTAGCAGGTATCCCTATGTATACAGATTATCAAATTAAGGGTGAGCTATGTACGCCGACAGGTGCAGCGTTAGCTAAGTATTTTGGTACAGCCTTTAGCCATATGCCAGTTATGACACCAACAAAGGTATCTTATGGATTTGGTACTAAACAATTTGAACGACCTAACTGCATTCGCGCCTTTGTAGACATAGTTAATGATTTAGAAGATACAATCATTGAAATGGCTTGTAATCTCGACGATATGACACCAGAAGAAATCGGCTATGCAGTAGAACAGCTGTTACTTTCACCAGCCTTAGATGTATTTACAACACCGATTATGATGAAAAAACAACGACCTAGTACGATGCTCACCGTTCTTTGTAAGATAGACGATATCGATAGTGTGCGGGATTTAATATTCAAGCACACTACGAGCCTTGGTATTCGATACCATCGTTGTGAACGATATATTTTGAGCCGGTCTGCAGGAGACATAGACTGGGAAGGCAATAGAATTGCTTTCAAAACAAGCAGTGGATTTGGTGTGGAGAGACATAAATATGAATATGATTCACTAGCTGCCATTGCTAAGCAGAATGATATGAGTTTGTTAGACCTTAAACGACAATTGCGTAAGAAGGAGGATTGATTTGTCGTAGCGGGTTATTTATAGTTTGTTAGTGTTAAGTTAAGGAGTGATTCCCATGAAAACATTTAATGTACCCTATGCAAAAGGATTTGTAGATATCAATATTCCTGATCAAAATATTGCAGGTGTATTAGAATCTAAAGCCCATTCCTATAAGGCAGAGCTTTCACAAGAAGCATTGGTAGAACATGCGTTAGATAATCCTATCGGCAGCCAACGCTTGGAAGAATTAGTTAAGGGTAAATCCAACATGGTCATCATCACAAGTGACCATACGCGTCCAGTGCCTAGTAAAATTACGATGCCAATTCTACTTCACCGTATTCGTGAAGCCAATCCGTCCATCGATATTACCATTTTATTAGCAACTGGTTTCCATCGTCCTACTACACATGAAGAGATGGTAGATAAATTTGGTCCTGAAATTGTAGCCAATGAAAAGATTGTAAACCATATCTCTGGTGATGCTAGCCAAATGACTAAAATCGGCGTGTTGCCATCCGGTGGGGATTGCATCATCAATAAATTAGCTGTAGAAACTGAGCTATTAATTTCTGAAGGTTTCATTGAACCACATTTCTTTGCTGGCTTCTCTGGCGGTAGAAAAAGCGTATTGCCAGGCATTGCTTCCGAAGTCACTGTAATGGCAAATCACTGTGCTGAATTTATTAACAGCCCATATGCTCGTACAGGTATTATCGAGAACAATCCAATTCATAAGGATATGGTATACGCTGGTCGTACTGCAAAATTAGCATTTATTTTAAATGTTGTCATCGATGCGGAAAAACATATTATCAATGCTTTTGCAGGTGATATGGAAGAAGCTCATGAAACAGGCTGTGCTTTTGTGTCTGAACTAGCTAGTGTGAAAGCTGTACCAGCAGATATCGTTATCACTACAAATGGTGGTTATCCATTAGACCAAAATGTATATCAAGCTGTAAAAGGTATGACAGCTGCCGAAGCATCTTGTAAAAAAGATGGCGTTATCATCATGATTGCCGCTTGTAATGATGGTCATGGTGGTGAATCGCTTTACGAAAACCTTAAAAATGCCAAAACACCTCGTGAATTATTAGAACGCATTGCTAAGGTGCCTCGTAATGAAACAATTCCAGACCAATGGGAAATGCAAATCTTAGCTCGTATTCTAGATCAATTTACAGTTATCGTTGTAACAGACCAATGCGACCCTAAGATGCTTACAGACATGCATTTGCAACATGCTAGCACATTTGATGAAGCGTTGAACAAAGCTTTGGAATTAAAAGGTAAAGATGCAAGCATTACAGTTATTCCTGATGGCGTATCTGTTGTGGTGAAAGCGTAATTTACAATAACATATTGAACTCTTAGAGCATATTACTAAGAGGAAATAAAATAAACCACCTATTAAAGATGATTGGTAATCTTTGGTAGGTGGTTTAAAATTTATTAATATTCTTATATAATGTGATATAAATATAAGATTAATGAATTGTAATTTTACTAGCTTAAGAGCGAGGGGAATATGAGCTATATACAGGATGAGTATTATATTTTAAAGCAAAATTTGATGATGCTTAAGCATAATATTCGTTTAAATAAAATTGAATATACTATAGCTTTATTATTATTCATATTTTATACATTATATATAATAGGCTATCTATTAGCAGCCTTAAGCGAAGGAATAATTAGATTAGAGTTTCAAAGTTTTGATTTGTTTATAACAAGCGATTTAAGGATTACTGAATCTGAATATATTATATTAGCAATTTTACAGTTGCTTATTTGCGCTATAGGAATGTCAAAACTAATACAGTATCGTTTTAATGATAGTGATTTAAATACAGGAGGAAAACTTCTTAGTTATTGCTTTGCTTTTGCTTTAATATTCTTTGGCGGAATATATATTTATCGTGTTTTTAGTACAGGTTTAAATTCGGTTACATTTGAATTTTCTCTTTATTTTTGGATGTCAATACGAATCATGTTACTAGCTTTTTTGTTTATTTTACTTAAGCATATTCCAATGGACTTAAAATATGGTTTAGCTAGTTATGGTGCTTTAGTAGGCAATCATAAGATTATATATAACGATCTCATTGAATATAGGAAATTAGATGAATCAACTATTGAATATATTGGAGTAAATGACATTCTTAAGGTGATGAAAAAAACATTTATTACAGATATGTTGAATATCAAAGTTAGGCAAAGTCGATCACAGATTATATGGTGTAATCTTATATTTATCATAACTATTGCTCTTGTAAATCAAATTATAAGTACCATGATTCAAAGTCAATTTATATCTAATATGTGGCACGATTATATAGCATATATTTTTTATTATTGGTTACTATTGGCTAACATATGTATGATTATTAGAAGATTACATGATTCTGGAGCAAGTGCGTTATGGATATTGGGATTATGGATTCCTTATGTAAACTTATATGTTTTATATTTAATTCTTTTTAAGCCCTCTATTATAGGTATTGAGGAGGTTTAAATTTCGGTTTGAATGCATAAAGTATTGTTGATTAAAAATATAAAATGGAGTTGAATTGGACTCTTATTTGATTTCTTTAAGTGGATTTATTTTTTATGTAAGGAAATTATTAAAATGGCTGTTATAAAAAAATATTTTTTCTATGCATTTGCATTATTTGCATTAACATCCATTATATACGGAATGGCTTATGATTTTATGATTGGTGCTGAGATTCACTATGATTTTTATGGTGCAGGTTTTGTTGCTTGGCTAGTATTTTTTGGTATATTGAAAGAAATTTTTGGATTGTGAGAAAGCTCTTAAATTTAATAAGTTATAATCTACTTAGTTGAAAATCAGAGCAGAAACTAGAATAGATGTTTATTCTGATTCCTAATGTGGAGGTATTTATATCAATCGTGTCA
>JAIITD010000104.1 GCA_022737715.1 Veillonella sp. | reverse complement strand
TCAATCTCTTACAGTTAATGGTACTGCTAATTATGTAACAACGGCTGCAAATGGTAATGCCATTACCGTTGATTTAGCACAATCTATAAAAGATAAAATCAATACAGCCGCTACTGTAGCTGGCAATGGCAAAGATGGTCGCGATGGTTCTAATGGTACAGCTGGCGCATCCATCACTGGACCAACAGGTAAAGATGAATTAAATGGTAAAGATTTAACGAATAAAACAAATGCTATTCGTAATGGCGAAGCTGGGATCATCGTGTATACAAATGATGCTGGTGATCGTTTAGTAAAAGCCAATGATGGGAACTACTACAAAGCGGCTGATGTACATGCAGATGGTACAACAGTAACAGGTGCAACAGCTGTAACCAACCCAGTAGCCAGCCTTGTAAATCCAGATGGTACGACAACTGGTGCTACAACTAAATTAACTAATATTGCTAATGGCACAGTTGCTGCTAATAGTAAAGAGGCAGTCAATGGTGGTCAATTATTTGATGTAAAGCAAAATATTACTAATTTGACTAATACTGTTAATAGTGGATTGACTTTTAAAGGAGATACTGGCACACAATTCAACCGTGCATTAGGTACGACTGTTAATGTAGTTGGTGGTACAACTGGGAATGGCACAACTAATAATGTTGTGGTAACTGCAAATGGTACAGATACATTAACTGTTAAATTAGCTGAAAATATTGATCTTGGCACTAATGGTTCTGTTACAACTGGTAAGACTAAAATCAGCAATACTGGTCTCACCTCTAAAGATGCTGCTGGTAATACTACTGTAGTAAATGGTTCTGGTCTATCTTTCACCGATAACACTGGTGCTGCCACAGGTCCTAGCATTACAAAAGACGGTATCAATGCGGGTGGTAAAACAATTTCCAATGTAGCAACAGCAGTTAATGGTACTGATGCAGTTAACTTGACTCAGGTACGAAATATGATTTCTGGTATCGGTGGCGGCGCACATAGTAAAGTTACGGAAGGTAATAATATCAAAGTTACAGAATCACTAGACACAGCTACAAATGGTAAAGTATTTAATGTTGCACTTAAAGATTCAATCTCTGTTACAAATGTAACAACTACAGATGCAGCTGGTAACACAACTGTAACTAATGGTAATGGTGTAATTATCACTGGCGCTTCTAGTCCTACAAGCCCTGGTAAGACTGTATCCTTGACTACTGATGGTTTGAATAATGGAGGTAACCAAATCCATAATGTAGCACCTGGTACATCTGCTACTGATGCAGCAACTGTAGGTCAAGTACAAGCTACTTTAAGTGGTGTAAACAGTGCGTTTAATGGTTTGGATAGCAAAATAAATACAACTGGTGCAAATGCGGCAGCATTGGCTGGTTTGAAACCACTTCAATACGATCCATTGGAACCAACTCAAATCATGGCTGCATATGGTCATTATCATAATAAATCTGCTGTGGCAGTTGGTGTGGCTCACTTCACTGATGAAAGCACTATGTTCCACGCTGGTATAACTCTTGATGATCAAAATAATATGTTCAATGTTGGAGTAACTAAAAAAGTGGGTTCCTCCACCGCTAAAAAAGCAATCCCTGAACGTTATAAAGGTGGTCCAATTAGCTCTATATACGTAATGAATGATGAAATTACTGCATTGAAAGAAGAAAATGCAAGAATTAAACAAGAAAATGAAGATACTAAAGCTAAATTAGCAATGGTTATGGAAAAATTAGGTTTATAATCTAAGGTGTATTCTATACTACATGAAATGCGGATCAGGACTGCAAAACGTATACAATTTAAGTAGCTAGTGGTCAATATGTTACCTATACAGATAAAGAATTATAAAACAGCTCCTTAAACTAAAAAGCTATTAGTTGATTGAACCGACCCCTTAATGTTAGACCAAAAATCTTAACGTTAAGGAGGTCGGTTTTTCTATATTTCTAAGAAAAAAGGGCCCCTAAGAGCCCTCTTTATTATTGCCTTTAGATTGGTTTGCGACGTAGTTGCGAGCAAAAAAAACACCTGCTTTCGAAATCTGACTTTGGCCTGAGCCCCGAAGGGGCGAAGAAATAGCCGGTGGAAGATTTCGGAAGTAGGTGCCTCCTCAGTCTTGTATACTTAATTAGCTATTTAATTCAATAGATGAACCTGGATCAATAATAACCGCAGTTTGGTTGTATTTACCTTCTACAAGGCTAGCAAATACGCCTGGTTCGCGGTCGATAACAGGCCATGTTTTGTAGTGGATTGGGATGGAGATGCGCGCTTTTACATAGCTTGCTGCAAGGGCTGCATCTTCAACGCCCATTGTGTAGTTATCGCCGATAGGGAGAAGTGCATAGTCGATGTCGCCAAAGCGGTTCAATAGTTTCATGTCGCTAAAGAGGGCTGTATCACCTGCAAAGTATACGATGTCGCCGAAGAAGTTGACGATACAACCAGCAGCATGACCACCTGGTACGCCAGAGCCATGGAACGCAGGAACGATACGAACGGAACCGAATTCAAAGTCATATTTACCACCAAGGTGCATAGCGTGTGTACGGCAACCGGCAGCGGCAGCTTTGCCTGCAACTTCAGCTGTAGAGATTACGAGCGCATCGTTAGCTTTAGCGATGAAATCAGTATCGCCGTAGTGATCGTCGTGACCGTGGCTGACGAAGATATATTGGCATTTAATATCTTCTTTTTTTGCGATGTCCCATGTATTGCCTGTTAAGAATGGGTCGAAAATCATGGATACGTCACCGTTTGTTAGCATAAAGCACGCATGGCCGAAATAAGTTAATTTTGTTTTCATAGGAACACTTCCTTCCTCATATATACTAATTTAATTATATTGTATAATAGAAATGGAAAAAGTAAAACTATTGATGTACATTTATACATAAATTAAGGAAATATTATGGAATTAACACATTTTGATGAACAAGGCAATGCTTGGATGGTGGATGTGTCCGAAAAGGAACATACGCATCGCATTGCGGTAGCAGAAGGATTTATCGCCATCAATGATGCTATTTATGAGCGTATTCAAGGTGGAACGATGAAGAAGGGGGATGTTTTGTCCGTTGCTCAATTGGCTGCCATTATGGGGGCTAAGCAGACAAGTAATCTTATCCCTTTATGTCATCCATTGATGCTTACGAAGGTGGAGGTTCATTGTCATCTTATTGATGGTGAAAGTCCGGCTTTCACAACGGATACACACAATAAAGCAGTTAAGATTACGGCTACGGTGAAAACAACAGGACAAACCGGTGTAGAAATGGAGGCTCTTACGGCCGTTCAGGTGGGCCTTCTTACGGTATACGATATGTGTAAGGCCATCGATAAAGGCATGATTATGGGACCGACCTATCTCGTTGAAAAAGATGGTGGTAAGAGTGGCCATTTTATTCGAAGTAGCAGTAAATAATCTTAGAGGTGTAGTACTGTTTGTGTCCTGCCTAGGAAAAATAGAATTCACTACTTGAATACGCACTTTAGATTAGGTAGAATAATATAGATATAAGAATAGAGGGAATAGTATGGAAATTGTATTATATGAGCCGGAGATTCCTGGTAATACCGGTAATATTGCACGCCTTTGTGCGGCAAACCATATGACCTTGCATCTCATTAAACCGTTAGGCTTTTCTATTGATGACAAGCACGTTAAACGGGCGGGCCTTGATTATTGGCATTTGGTAGATGTACAGGTACATGAAAATATAGAAGAACTATATGCGAAATATCCTGACCGTCGTTATTTTTATGCTACTACGAAGGCAAAACATGTGCATTCTGATGTGAAATTTGAAATCGGTGATATGCTCGTGTTTGGTCCTGAAACTAGAGGCTTACCTGAAAGTTTATTAGAAGGCAATGAAGAAACGTGTATTCGTATTCCTATGGTGGAAGAGGCGCGGTCTTTAAACCTTTCTAATTCTGTGGCTATTATTGCCTATGAGGCTATGCGTCAATTGGATTATCCAGATTTGAAAGAAGTAGGCAATTGGATTAGCCATAAGTAAAATATGTATGATGTTGGTGAAAGTTAGTTTTCATAAAGAATAGTGTATGCAATAGGGGGAATGAATATGAATTACGATAAAGCCCATGATTTAGCACACGCAATGCGTGAATCTGAAGAGTATAAAGAGTTAATGCAAGCGCAAGAGGCTGTGAAAGCTGACGCAGAAGCAACTGCATTGGTGCGCACATTTATGGCTCAACAAATGCAATGGGAATATGCTAAGTTGTCCGGCGCGCCTGAAGCGGATGATTTGCAAAAGAAACAAGAGGAATTGATGCCTCAAATTCAAGCAAATACTGCAGCCGCTAATTATTTGCAAGCGCAAATGCGTTGGAGCCAAGTATCTAATGATATTTACAAAATCATTAGCGAACCAATCACTGAGGGGATGAAAGTTTTAGATCATGGGGAAAAACAACAACCACAACATTAAGGCGTTACAAACGGCTTTATTAGAAAAATTACCAAGTACACGTGTACGAGAAGAGGAGTACTTACGTCACCATACGACCTTTAAAATCGGCGGTCCTGCTGATTTGTTTATTGAGCCTACAACGATGGCGGAATTGAGCTTTGCTCTTCGCACCATTCACGAGTTTGATGTGCCTGTTACCATTATCGGTTGCGGTTCCAATATTCTCGTGAAAGATGGTGGCATTCGCGGTGCCGTTGTATCGGTTCGACATATGACACAAATTATGGACTGCAATGATAATGTATTGTGTATCGGTTCTGGATATATGTTGAAGGACGCATCTGAGTTTGCATGGGAAAATGGCTTAACGGGCCTAGAGTTTGCCATCGGTATTCCTGGCACATTAGGGGGTGCCGTATTTATGAATGCCGGTGCCTATGATGGGGAAATGAGCCATGTCGTTACGGCTGTTCGTGCTGTAGATTTTCAAGGCAATATCAAAGAATACGATGCATCTCACCTAGATTTTGCATATCGTCATAGTATATTCCACGATAATCATGAAGTTATCGGTGAAGTGATTATAACACTTAAACCTGGCGATAAGGCTGCTATTAAGGCGCGTATGGATGAACTTACAGAAAAACGCGAGTCCAAACAACCTTTGGAATTTGCTAGTGCGGGATCTACCTTTAAACGCCCACCAGGGTATTTTGCAGGGACCTTGATTGAACAAACAGGACTCAAAGGCTTATCCGTAGGAGATGCGCAAGTATCTCATAAGCATGCGGGATTTGTCATCAATACTGGCAGTGCTAGTGCAAAGGATGTACTCGACTTGATTGCTGAAGTACAACGCCGCGTGTATGACCAACATGGTGTGCATCTTGAACCAGAAGTACGTATGATTGGTGAAGATTAATATAAACTAAATACTCATACAAGATTTCTTATGAACCGTTATCCTTTTTTAGGTATGATGGATTCATAAGAAATCTTTTTTTCAGTAATTTTGACTTTTTTCTGTAGACTGCGTTATAATTAAGTGTTGCCAATTTTGGGAATATACCTATATAGCGACTTTCACAAGCGTTATATGATATAGAATATACTAAAGGAATTAAAGGGAGGATCTTATGATTCGCGAAAATCTTCGTAATGTAGCGATTATCGCCCACGTTGACCATGGTAAAACTACTTTGGTGGACGCATTATTAAAACAAAGCCATGTGTTCCGTGAAAATGAAAAGGTAGCAGAACGCGTAATGGACTCCAATGATTTGGAACGTGAACGTGGTATTACTATCTTGTCTAAAAACACTGCAGTTATGCATGATGGCATCAAAATCAACATCGTTGATACTCCAGGCCATGCTGACTTCGGCGGTGAAGTAGAACGTGTACTTAACATGGTTGACGGCGTATTGCTTCTCGTAGA
>JAIITD010000103.1 GCA_022737715.1 Veillonella sp. | reverse complement strand
AAGGAGTCAGCGCCTAAGTCGTCGATGAATGTAGAATCAATGGTAACTTCAGCTTCATCAACGCCTAATTGTTCCACAACGATTGCTTTAACTTTATCGAAAGTGCTCATTAGTGGTTCACCTCCTTTCAAATGAGATTTATATATAGTCTAATTTTGTAACTACATTACCATGCCGCCATCTACATTGATGACTTGACCTGTAATATAGCTAGCAAAATCACTAGCAAGGAATGTTGTTACGGCAGCCACTTCTTCAGCCTTAGCCATACGGCCCAACGGAATTTGTGTTACCATAGCTTCTTTTACCTTTTCAGGTAGTACATCGGTCATATCAGTATTGATAAAACCAGGTGCGATTGCATTAACTGTGATACCACGGCTAGCTAACTCTTTTGCACAAGATTTAGTAAAACCAATTACACCAGCTTTAGAAGCTGCATAGTTAGCTTGACCAGCATTACCCATCAAACCAACAACAGAAGTCATGTTAATGATATGACCAGCACGTTGTTTCATCATGATTTTGGATACTGCTTTTGTTACCAAATATACACCTTTAAGGTTGATATCGATAACGGCATCAAAGTCTTCGTCTTTCATACGCATAAGCAAGCCATCACGTGTGATACCTGCATTATTTACTAAGATATCGATGTGACCAAATGTTTTATGCGTTTCTTCAACCATTGCTGCTACTTCTTCAGCATTTGCAACATTGGCTTTAATTTTAATCGCTTTGCGACCCAATGCTAAGATAGCGTCTACTGTTTCTTGAGCAGCAGCTTCACTGCCACTATAGTTAACAGCAACATCAGCACCAGATTGTGCAAGTTGAATAGCAACGGCGCGACCGATACCACGAGAGGCGCCAGTTACGAGAGCTACTTTACCCTCTAAGTGCATTTTATCGAACCCCCTTTAAAAATTCAAGCGTTTTCTCTAAGGATGGAATGTCTTCTACATTAGCTAATTCCATTTCTTTATTGATCTTTTTAGTGAAGCCTGTTAATACTTTGCCAGGACCAACTTCTACAAAGCGAGTTACACCGAAGTTAACCATTTCTGCAACACAGTCTTCCCACAATACAGGATTAGCAGCTTGAGTAACTAAAGAGTCTTTAATATCACTAGCATTAGTCAAAATTTTGCCAGTTACATTAGCTACTACTGGGATGTTAGCATCGTTAACTTGAATTTTATCTAATTCTTCTTTCAAACGAGCTGCTGCAGGTTCCATAAGACGACTATGGAATGGAGCACTTACAGGAAGCATAACAGCACGTTTTGCACCAGCTTCTTTCATTTTTTCTGCTGCTGTTTCTACAGCTGCAGTTTCACCAGCGATTACGATTTGGCCAGGGCAGTTAAAGTTAACGGCTTGTACGGAACCTACTGTATCATTAACTTGTTGGCAAATTTCCACAACTTGTTCTCTTGGCAATGCAAGGATTGCTGCCATAGCACCTTTGCCCAATGGCACTGCTTCTTGCATGTATTCACCACGTTTATGAACTACATAAACAGCATCCTTAAAGTTAAGAACACCAGCCGCTACCAATGCACTATATTCACCTAAGCTATGACCACCCACAATATCAGGTGTAAAACCATTTTCTTTCAATACTTCGTAACAAGCTACGGAAGCAGTCAAAATAGCTGGTTGTGTATTAGCAGTCTTAACTAACTCAGTATCTGGGCCTTCAAAACATAACTTAGAAATAGAATAGCCTAATGCTTCATCAGCTTCTTCAAAGCGTTGTTTAACAATAGGGTATGCATTATACAAATCTTGTAACATGCCTACTTTTTGGGATCCTTGACCTGGAAATACGAATGCAGTTTTCATAGGATGGCCTCCTTATTTGCCAAAAGTTTGTAGATTTTTAATCACTGTTTCAGCTTCTGTCATAATGTCGGTAATGATTTCTTTACAAGGTTTCACATCGTGTAGCATACCTGCAATTTGACCAATCATAACGGAGCCGTCTTTTACATCACCGTCAATAGCGGCTTTACGAAGTGTACCTGCACCAAGATTTTCTAATTCTTCCTTGGAACCACCACTGAATTCAAGATTTTTATATTTATGTGCTAATTGATTGTCGATAATTCGAACTGGATGACCTGTTGTAAGACCAGTCATAACAGTAGAACGATCTTTTGCTTTCAATACAGCATTCTTATAGTTTTCATGAGCGATACATTCTTCAGATAGGACAAAACGTGTACCCATTTGAACTGCATGAGCACCTAGTGCAAAAGCAGCAGCTACGCCACGGCCATCAGCGATACCGCCAGCAGCAATTACTGGAACATCTACAGCATCTACAACTTGTGGTAACAATGCCATTGTTGTAATATCCCCAACATGGCCACCTGATTCTGTACCTTCTGCAATAATCGCATCAATACCACCACGAAGTAAACGTTTAGCTAAAAGAACAGATGCAACTACAGGAATAACCTTTGTGCCAATTTCTTTCAACGCTGGAATATATACACCAGGATTACCTGCACCAGTTGTAATAACAGGAACGCGTTCTTCAACAACGACTTCCATGACTTCTTTTACAAAAGGAGACATTAGCATAATGTTACAACCAAATGGTTTATTTGTGCGTTCTTTCACTTTATGAATTTCATTGCGGAAAACATCCGGAGGCATATGTCCTGCACCAATGATGCCAAGGCCACCCGCTTCGGATACAGCAGATGCAAGTTCTGCAGTCCCTAACCAAGCCATACCACCTTGAAAGATAGGATACTCAATCTGTAACAAATCACAAATATCAGTCTTAATCATCTTGATGTTTCCTCCTTAATACCATTTCAAGACGAGGCTAGCCCAGGTAAGGCCAGCACCAAATCCTGCAAGTGCTACATTATCACCGCGTTTTAAGCAACCTTCACGATTTGCTTCATCCAACGCAATCGCCACTGATGCAGCAGATGTATTACCATACTTATGTAAATTTACAAACACCTTTTCTTTTGGCATATGTAAACGTTTAGCGGCTGAATCGATAATACGAATATTAGCTTGATGTGGGATAAAATAATCTAACTCATCTAAATTCATATTAGCTCGTTCTAACGATTTTAACGCTGTTTTCCCCATTGTTTTAACAGCAAATTTATATACTTCTGGACCATCCATATGGATGAAAGTCAAGCCTTCTTCAATGCGTTGGTCATTGGCTACAACAGCTGTACCACCAGCTGGTATACACAATGCAGAACCGCCAGTACCATCAGCACCTAGATCCACACCCTTAATACCATAACCTTCTGGAACCTCAGAAACTACGGCAGCACCGGCGCCATCACCAAAGAGAATGCAAGTACCACGATCGTTCCAATTAACGCGGCGAGATAAAATTTCTGCGCCTACAACGAGAACATTTTTAAATAATCCAGAAGCGATATAGCTTTGAGCAGTAATCAACCCATACACAAATCCAGAGCATGCAGCTTGCAAATCATAAGCTGCTGCATTTTTTGCACCAAGATTTGCTTGTAACATACATGCGGCAGAAGGAATCACCATATCTGGTGTCAATGTAGCAAAGATAATCATATCGATATCTTCAACATCGAGCTTAGCCATTTGAAGTGCTTTTTTTGCAGCTTCGGTTGCCATATAGGATGTATTCATACCCTCTGGTGCAATGCGTCTTTCTTCAATGCCAGTACGTTCTCTGATCCATTGATCACTTGTATCAACCATTTTCTCTAGATCAAAGTTCGTTACAACATTATCAGGAAGGAAGCTACCTGTACCAATAATACCGACAGGTTTATTCATCATACTCATATTTTACGGCTCCTTCAATTTCCATTGTTTCTCGAATATGTTCAATAATTTTGCGTTCTACTAAATCGGCTGCAATAGTAATAGCAGTCTTAATTTCTTTAGCCTTTGAACTGCCATGAGCAATCATAAACACACCATTTACACCAAGCAATGGAGCACCACCATTTTCAGTATGATCCACCTTCTTGGCCATTGGTTTCAACGCTGGTTTGATAAGCAATGCCCCAATTTTAGCTAATATTCCGCCATTCATGATGCTGTCTTTAATGAGCTGTGTCAAACCAGTTACAAGACCTTCTGCAAATTTAAGAATTACATTGCCTACAAAGCCGTCACAAACGACAACGTCTACAGTTCCCTTTGGAATATCGCGACCTTCTACATTTCCCTTAAAATTGATGGTTTTCATATTTTCTAAGATAGGATATGTAGCAAGAACAACTTCATTGCCTTTTGTTGCTTCTTCACCGATATTTAAAAGGCCTACTGTAGGGTTTTCTTTGCCAAGTAAAAGTTTCGCATACTCAGCCCCCATCAATGCACCTTGTACAAGATGTTTTGGTTTACTATTTGAATTCGCACCGGAATCCAACATAACAGTAATACCATTTACAGTCGGCATTGGCGTAGCGATAACAGGTCTATCGATACCTTTGATACGTCCTAGTCCGAACAATGCGGCTGCTACAGCAGCACCTGTACTACCTGGTGCAATAACAGCTTCACATTCTTTGCTTCTAACCAAAGATGTAGCCACTACAACAGAGGCATCCTTCTTCTTGCGCAATGCTTGGCCAGGATGTTCATCCATTCCAATTACTTGACTCGCATGATACACAGATATGCGAGGATTATTCATTTCATTATTATCTTCTAAAATTTTGAATATTTGAGTTTTATCGCCTACGAGAACCACATCAATATGTTCAGTTTCTCGCACTGCTTCCAAGGCGCCTAAGACGATTTCCAAGGGAGCAAAATCACCACCCATGGCGTCAATTGCAATTTTCATATACTACACCCGATTCTCCACAGACTCCATGATAAATTTAGCTCTAAATACTTCTTTTATTTTATCTCTAATTATAACCCAAATAAAGTATTTATCTCCACGACGACGAACAATTTCTGCTTTCGCCACCAAATTAGTACCAGACTCTACTGGATTTTTATATTTAATATTCCCTACCTCTGCAGAGCAAAGGGTTGACCCCATAACTAACTTAGCTAAGGAATTTGCTTGAGCATACAAATACTGCGGATCAATATAACCAAAACGATCTTCCATCTCTGGCGTCGTATGTAACATAGATAACGCTTGTTTGCCTTCCGTTACATCGATGAGTTCGCCTACAATTTCATGCTGTATTGGTTCCGGTTGTTCATCCTGTGCATGTTCAGTAGCCATAGCCTTAATCCGTTCACGCAATTCAGGAATCCCCAATTCTAATCGATCAAGTCGAATTGTAGGTACACTGACACCAAAGTGCGATGCCAACTCTTCATCAGTAAGAAAAGGCGTAATATTCAGTTTTTCAGTTAACTGTTTCTGTCTTTCTTGCTTCTTCAACCTACTCATGGGACCACCTTTTATGACCTAGTATTAATATTACATCTTAAGTATATATAATAATTCCCAGGTTGGCAAGGTTTTTCATACATATAGTGCCATATTTTCTGGTAATATACCAAATATTGTTCTTATTTTAGATTTCGTTAATATTTTATATAAGATATTGGGTGTTATGATAATAGATTTTAAAATGATACATTTATTTTTACATAGTAAAAAACACCTACACTAAAAGTGTAGGTGTTTTACACGCTCAATTAGGCTTTTGCAACTACTTGTTCACCTTTATAGTGACCACATGTAGGGCAAACACGATGAGGCATCATAGGTTCGTGGCATTGTGGACATGCTACATAACCAGGAGCTTCTAATTTCCAGTTTGCACGACGACGATCGCGACGGCATTTGGATAATCTACGCTTAGGTACTGCCATTATCTGCACCTCCTTAGTACAATCATTAGGATAGTCTATCATCTTTCTCATCAAGCAAAGCACGTAACTCTGCAAATCGAGGATCCACCACAAAGGATTCACAAGAACAAGGTGAAACATT
>JAIITD010000102.1 GCA_022737715.1 Veillonella sp. | reverse complement strand
GATAGGATTTATATATTGGTTTGTTTTTCTATACCTTGGTGGTCTACTGGTCGTAGACTGGTCAGGGTTTATGTCCCAACATAATATAGAAACACCTCTATTCCTTACATACTTAGTATTTGTAGGATGTTTTGTAACACCGTATATTATGCTGTACTGGAAGAAGCTAAATCCTAATGTGAAAGTTCCATTTTTGGTGCGCCATCTCTCCGAATTTATGGCGCGATTAGAAGATCGCCATAGCATATGGTTTGATGTGCTATATGTACTAAAATTATTGCTCTATTTCGTAATAATTCTGTGGATGCTTTGTATCATATTACTTACCTTAGCAGTTATTGCGTGGACAGTACTCCTAATTTTGCTGAGCAATTAATGATGTGAATTTACATTGTTTTCTCCACCAATGCTTCTTGTAAAAGCTGAGAAAAATTAATCCCTTTCGCTAGGGCTCTATCGTTAAGCCACGCAGGAATGGTTAAGGTTTTCTTTACGGATTTACTATTTTTAGCTAAATCAATATCTGTTTGTACTAATGTAGGATAAGTTGTATCCGTACAAGGTAAGTTACGAATAGATGTAGGTGTAGGTAAGCTTTCGCCATCCTCTAAGGCACCTAAAATATATAGCTCCATAGCCTCTTGGGCATTTGTTATGAGTTCAGTTAGGGTTGATCCGGTACTGCTAGTATATTCTAGGTCTGGAAACTCAGCCCAGAAACCATCAGTGTCATCATGAATTATAGCAGGGTATATAAATTTCATAGATCCTCCTCATTTTAGTCCTGTACGTTTTAAAATTGCATTTAATAAGCCAACAGGTACATCTTTTCCGTGTACGGCAATCACTTCAACTTGATTATCTTTTTTCAAACGATGATGACTGCCGCGTTGTCGTACATCCTTCCAGCCGTTTTTGAGTAGCAGTTTTAGTAGATCTTTATCTTTCATACGCTCTCCTTTTATAGTAACACGTGTATACGTATAAAACAATTGATAGGAGTTATTCTTTCTTAGTTGTAGTCTACCAGTATATAAATGAAAATAGGGGTGACCATTGGTCACCCCTGACTCTATTAGTCACTTGACACAAAATGATAAATGACTTTTGTGTATTTATACTATTTCTATTACTTATATAAGGTATATAATTAAAATGTATAAATTAAGCCGTATATTGATGAAAGGAGAGAATTCATCATGAAACCACTTGGCAAAAGGATTACAATGGCTGTATTGTGTGCAGTCACATTGACAACACCTTTGTTTTTGAGCGGTTGTAGTATGTCAGAATTATGGCAAGGGACTGAGCAGAGCCGCAAGGAAATTGCACAGCGGTCGGAACAGGATAAGGTGCAGTTGTTTAATAAGTATGTGAAAGCCATAAGTCGATATAATCGTATGTCCGTTATGTTTGATTATGCGAATACACCGACGATTAATGATTTAAAAGCAGGTAAGCATTTAACTGTATTTAATACGCCGAACTTTAAGCAGCTACAAAAAGAATTAGAAGAAGCTAAGCAAGAAGGGGTTCCTTATGATGAAATGAAGGAGCCACTAGATAAGTTGCTTTCAAAATTGAATGAAATCACACCGGTAGCCGAAGAACTCGATGCATACTATAAATCTAAAGGGTATACTACAGATAACTATGCTAAGGAGCAGCAATTAGGACCAAAATATGTACAGTTGTATGAACAATTTGTGCCTATTTATGCTGACTTTGATAATTTGATGCATAAAATCAATCTCGATCGATTGCAACAACGGTTACAAGAATTGCGCGATGCAGGTAAGAAAAACGCAGCCGCAGCACAAGAGGTTTATTTGAGACTTACCGCTGTTCTTGAAAGGCTAGATAGTGAAAAACAGCCGGATGTGAATGCCATTAATCAGGAGTTACAAGCTATTGGTGATTTGTCTAATGGTATTACTAACTCTAACTATGACACTGTTAAGACTTCTGTAAACTCTACTATTGGCGCTATCCGGACTTATATGGGTTCAAAACAAGATAAGGACTATAATCGTATGGTTGAGGCGTATAACCATTATATTTCTAATATGAATACGACCAATATGAATGAATTAGATTAATAAGATCTGAGTTTATATTACGTTAGACACGTGTAAAACGAACACATAAAAAGCTGTAGCAAATGAGGATTTCATTTGCTACAGCTTTTTTGCAAGGGGATTGCTATATATTGTGTTATTTTAGTTTACTACGTGTCGTTATTTGATTGGATAGGGTGAATAATACGAGTGCGACCCAGATGCAGCCGAAGGCTATGAGTTGGGCTGTACCAAAGCTTTCACCAAAGTAGAAGATGGCTAAGAAGAAGCCCATGGTAGGGGACAGGTATTGTAAAAATCCGAGTATGTTCAGTGGCAATAGGCGGGCACCGTATGAAAAGAGGATGAGCGGAATCGATGTGGTAAGGCCGGCACCGATGAGAAGGAGCCCTGTCGGTGTTAGGGTTTCGATAAAGGCCCACGAGGTGGTGTCCATAGCCGCTAAATACCACAATGCTATCGGTGTGACGAGCCATGCCTCGAAGGCGATGCTCGAAAATGGATGGATGGTGAGTCGTTTCTTAACGGCTCCGTAGAGACTAAAGGAAACGGCTAGGATGATAGAGACGATGGGTAGAGTTCCCATTTGAATAGTCATGATAGCCACGCCTAGGAATGCAATGGCGATACTCAGTTTTTGTGGCCATAGCAACCTTTCTTTATAGATTAGGATACCCAGCAATACATTGAGCAATGGATTAATGTAATAGCCAAGGCTCGTGTCGAGTACGTGTTGGTTTGTAACGGCCCAAATGTAGGTGAACCAGTTGATGCTGATGAGCACAGCGGCTAGTAATAGTAGTCCTAATTGCGTAAGATGGGTGCGTAAATGTTGTATATCGATGCGTAGTTGTTGGCGACTTGTGGCGATGACGAGAAAGAACATCCAAAATCCGGACCATATGATGCGGTGCGATAGTACGGAAAAGGATGATACTTGGTTTAAAAGCGCCCAATAGAGGGGCAGCAAACCCCAAATTAAACAGCACAGCAATGTGGTGCTGAGCCCTTTTTTGTTTATTTCGTTCATAATACGACCTCCCACTAGTAGAATTATTATAACATGGTGGTAGTATAGCCGCGGCGAATTATAGAGGTAATTCCTATAAATTACATCTATGCATTTTTATCATTTTAGATATGCATTAGTTATAACCTGAAATTTACTACTTATGATTAACTGTTATGTTCATTGACTTTGTGCATATTTTTACACTATATTGGACTTAGAACAACGAATACAGAGAATAGGTGTCGCAAGACTTAATAGAGAAATCGGTACAAGCCGATGCGGTCCCGCCACTGTAAGGACGAGCCTGCTTTCATACATGTCACTGGAGCAATCTGGGAAGGCGAAAGCGAGGTGTTGACCCCAAGCCAGGAGAACTGCCTATTTGATAATCACCGTTATGTACCTACGAGCGATAGGAAGGGGATTGAGGTATGCTGGCTACAGTCTTTGGCTATAGTGTTTTTAGTGTACCTTTCAATATGTAACCTTACGTGTCACTCTCGGGTGGCACGTTTTTTATTTGCCACGCTAGAGAGTCTGTTTCATATATGGCATAGGCTTAGTGTAATTGGAGAAACATCAGATTGATGAATAATAATGTGTGCCTATGTAACTCATGTACAAAGCAACTTACTGGTACGGTGCGCTGTTCCCCTGTATGGTTTCAAGTTGAAAAGGAGGCACATCTATGTCTGACAAAAAGACTTCAAAGGACGCTGAACGCGATTTACTGGCGCCTGTATCCTTTGATGAGTTTGAGAAACCTACGTATGAACGATGGCAGGCTGAGGTTGAAAAGGCGTTAAAGGGTGGCGATTTCCATAAAAAAATGTTCACCAAAACCTATGAAGGCATTACGCTTCAACCGATTTATACGCCTGCATTGCATCAGGACAAGATTCCTAAGGGCGTTTACCCTGGCGCAGGCGAGTTCCTACGTGGCACAAAAGCAAGCGGCTATATCAAAGATTCTTGGGGCGTATCTCAATATGTTGATGAATCTTTACCGAAGGATGCCAATCATGCAAGTTTATACGAAATTGTGAAAGGCGGCACTATTCACAACATTCGTCTTGATGAAGCAACACGCCACGACCAAGACGTGCAAGTAGGCGCATCCGTTGGCGTAGGCGGCACATCCTTGTCCACAATGGACGATTGCAGCCAATTAATTGAACGATTTAATCTCAAGGAAAATCCTTTATACATCGAAACTGGCGCATCCGCAGCAATTTTGCTCGGTATGTTGTCGGCTACTGTGAAAGCGTCTAAAAAACAAACATCCGATTTGAAAGGTCTCGTTGGTGCAGATCCTATCGGCGTGTGGGCTAAAGACGGCGCTTTGCATATGTCATTGGACACTGCTTTTGATGAAATGGCACATACTGTTGTATGGGCTAAGGAACAAGCCCCAGAGCTTAAAACTGTGCTTGTATCCGGTGATGTATACGCTAATGGCGGTGCTAACGATGTGCAAGAGGTTGCCTATGCGTTGGCAACCGCAGTTTGCTACGTACGTCAATTGGCACAACGCAACATCGATATTCACACCATCGCTAAGAGCATGATGTTTACATTCTCCCTAGGTGCTAACTTCTTTATGGAAATTGCTAAATTGCGTGCGTTGCGCGTGCTTTGGGCTCGCATTATGGAGGCCTTTGGTGCTGGTGAAAGCGATCGTGCTGTTCATGTACATGGCAGAACATCTGCTTTCACAAAAACCGTATACGACCCATATGTAAACTTGTTGCGTAACACAACACAAGCATTCTCCGGTGTTGTAGGCGGCCTCAACAGCCTTGAAGTATCTCCATTTGACCAACCAATTCGCAAATCCGATGAATTCTCTCGCCGTATTGCGCGCAACATCCAAGTTATGTTGCAAACTGAATTTGAATTGCGTCAACCAGTTGACCCTGTAGGCGGTTCTTGGTATGTAGAAACCTTGGCGGCTGAGCTCTGCGAAAAGATTTGGGATGAATTCCAAACTATCGAGTCTAAAGGTGGCATCATTGCTGCATTGAAGGAAGGCTATCCTCAAGCACAAGTTAAAACGATTCTTAATGAACGCTTTAAAAACCTTGCATTCCGTAAGGATGTAGCTGTTGGTAACAACATGTACGCGAACATGACGGAAGAATTGCTTGATCCAAAACCTGAAAATCAAGAAACATTGCGTCAAAAACGGGTGGCTCATCTCGAAGAATACTTGGCAACGGCAGATCCAGAAGCGGTTGTAAAAGCGCAATCTACACTTGAAGCAAGTACAACGGAACCAGGTGCATTGATTGGACTCATCGAACTTGGAGCATTGCAAAAAATGACAATGCGTCAAATCCGTAAGGCCTTAGATGCTGGCGATATTTCGTCTGAAACAATCGAACCTATTACTGCTCATCGTTGGACTGAACAATTCGAGGCCCTTCGTATGCGTACGGAAAATTATAAACAACGTACAAAAGATAATGTGAAGGTATTCTTGGCGAATATGGGCCCTATTCCTCAACATAAACCTCGTGCGGACTTCTCCACAGGTTTCTTTGAAGTAGCAGCCTTCGAAGTAATCAAGAATGACGGTCATGAAACGACGGCTGATGCGGCAAAAGCGGCTCGTGAAAGTGGCGCCGATGTGGTAGTTATCTGTTCTACAGATGATACATATCCTGAATTAGTACCACCACTCGCTAAGGAGTTGAAAGAAACTATGCCTCATGTAACGGTTATCTTGGCAGGTGCACCTTCTAAGGATCTTGAACCTGTATACCGTGAAGCCGGTGTAGATGATTTCATCTCTGTTCGCGCAAACTGCTACGAAATTCTACATGCGTTACAAGATAAGAAAGGGATGTGAGCTCATGTT
>JAIITD010000101.1 GCA_022737715.1 Veillonella sp. | reverse complement strand
CGAAACTATGGACGTTGTTGGTGGTGCAGATAAGTCCAAATTGACTGACAACAACATCGGCGTGAACAACGTAGATGGCAAGTTGAAAGTTCAATTGTCTAAAGAAGTGAACTTGACTCCATCTGGTTCCTTAACAATCGGTGATACTGTAGTTAACAACAATGGCTTGACTATCTCCGGTGGTCCTTCCATTACAAATAATGGTATCAATGCTGGTGATAAATTCATTACTAATGTAAAAGCTGGTGTAAACAACACTGATGCGGTTAACGTTGCTCAATTGAAAGAAGCTAAAACAGAAGTTAAGGCTGGTAACAACGTAACTGTAAACACAACTTACGGTAATGATGGTCATACAATTTACACTGTTAATGCAAACGATGTAGCTCTTGGCGATGCAGAATTGAAATACTCTGCTAACGGCACTAATACTCAATCCGTTAAATTGTCTCAAGGCTTGAACTTCGTTGACGGCAACTACACATCTGCCTCCGTTGATGCAAATGGTCAAGTTAAATACGACGTAACAATCGGTAAGGTGAAAGACGGCGTTGACGGTAAACCAGGCGTAGACGGTAAAGATGGTATCGCAACAGTTAAAACTGTAGTTGATACAATCAACAATTCCGGTTGGAAAGGTGATGTTACTGGTAACACAGTAAATAGCCATACTGCAACAATCGTTAAACCTGGCACAACTGTAAACTTCGGTGCTGGTAAAAACTTAACTGTTGAACAAATCGTTAATGCTGTAACAGGCGATCATACTTACAACTATGCATTGTCCGACGACATCAAAGTTGGTAAAGATGGCAAAGATGGTGTTGACGGTAAGATCGGTGTAAACGGTAAAGATGGTTCCTCCGTTGTTATCAACGGTAAAGACGGCTCCATCGGCTTAAATGGTAAGGACGGCAAAGACGGTCTTACTATGAAGGGCGAAAAAGGCGCTGATGGTGTAACTCGCATCGTTTATGAAGATCATGACAACAATAAACATGAAGTAGCTACATTGGACGACGGTTTACGTTTCGACGCTAACTCCGGTGGCGAAAAGAAAAATAAACTTGGCTCCAAAGTAACTGTTAAAGGTACAGGCGCTAAAGCTGATTCCGAATACGATTCCTCTAACATCAAAACAAGCATCACTCAAGGTGCTGATGGCAACAGCGAAATCAACATTGGTTTGGCTAAGGACTTGAATAACATCAATACGATTAAGAACGGTGGCCCTGCTACTTTCACAATCGGCGGTAACGAATTCAAATTCGATGGCGGCAATGTAAATGTTGGTGGTTATAATATCACTAATGTGAAAGCTGGCGTAAACGATACTGATGCAGTTAACGTAAAACAATTGAAATCTGCTAAGACAGAGGTTGAAGAAGGGGATAACGTAAGAGTAACATCCCGTACTGGTGCTGACGGTCAAACAATCTATAAGGTAAGTGCTACTGGCGTTAACCTTGGCGATGCAGAATTGAAATACTCTGCTAACGGCACTAATACTCAATCCGTTAAATTGTCTAAAGGTTTGAATTTCGTTGATGGTAACTACACATCTGCTTCCGTTGATGCAAATGGTCAAGTTAAATATGACGTTAACCTTGGTAACATTAAACAAGGTACAGACGGCAAACCAGGCGTAGATGGCAAAGATGGTATCGCCACAGTTAAAACTGTAGTTGATACAATTAACAACTCCGGTTGGAAAGCAAATGCAACAGGCAATGTAGTAGGTACATCCACAGCAACAATCGTTAAACCTGGTAGCACTGTAAATTACGGCGCAGGCAAAAACTTGAACGTAAAACAAACTGTAAACGGCGAAGAACAAACTTACGAATTCGCATTGGATAAAGATTTGAAAGAGCTTAACAGCGTTCAAACTAACACAATCCACTTAGGTAGCCCAACATCTCATACAACTATTAACTACAATGCAGGTAATGATCGTATCGAGTACACAACTAAGAACGGCACTAAACAAGTAGCTAACTTAGATGATATCTGGACTATCCAAGCTAATGGCACAGACGTTAAACCTGTAGGCGGCAAAGTTAATGTAGTAGGCGGCAATCACATCAAAGTTTCTACAGATGCAGCTGGTAAGATGACAATTAGTGCTGACGGCGTTGGTACTATGAACGGCTTCAATGTTAAATCTACTGGTAATACAACTAGCGATTCTGATAAAACAGCTAAAAACATCACTGATGGTAAAACTGTGGAATTCTCTGGTGGTAAGAACCTCACTGTTAAACAAACTAACACTGGTGATGGTGCAAAAGTAGAATTCGCATTGAATAACAACATCGACTTGACTCCAAACGGTTCCGTAACAATTGGTGACACAGTAGTTAACAATGATGGTTTGACTATCACTGGTGGTCCTACTATCACTAAGAACAATGTTGATATGGGTGGCCAACAAATTCACAACGTGAAATCTGGTGGCGATGTAGATTCCAATGGCGCTAACATTGGCGACATCAAACGTATCTCCAAAGCTAACGATACTCGTATCAAAGACGGTAACTACGAAGTTAGCCAAAACGGTACTGTTGAAATGACATATGTTGATGGTTCTGGTAAACAATTAGTTGACGAACACGGCAACCCTGTGAAAGCAACTATTTCCGGTATCGCACGTCAAGATTTGTCCAACATTACTAACGAAGGTAAAAAGGTTATCACTGGCCTTGGCACAATCGTAAAAGCTGGTCAAAACGTATCCGTTGATGAAGCAACTGATAACGCAACTGGTCAAAAAACATACACTGTAAACGCTGATCTTTCTGGCGCGAAAGTTTATGCTGGTGTTGGTACTGAAGGTTCTGGTGTGGCTAAAGGCCTTAAAAACCCTGAAAAAGTTAATAAAGGTACTCAATATATTGCTGGCGACAACATGGTTGTAGAACGCAAACATGTTGATGGTGATGATAAACTTGATAACTCCATCACTTACAGCTTGGCTCATGACTTGACTGAAATCAACTCTATCAGCAATGGTGGTGCAACTCTTCGCATCAATGCTAACCCAGGCGGTAATAAATACGACCGTGATGCTGCTGTAACTCCAGCTTTTGAAGTTCATGGTGGTAATCTCAGCATGACTGGCAACCGCATCGTTAACCTTGCACCTGGTATCGATGGTACTGATGGCGTAAACGTTAACCAATTGCGCGAT
This sequence comes from Veillonella sp., assembly GCA_022737715.1. Lineage (GTDB taxonomy): Bacteria > Bacillota > Negativicutes > Veillonellales > Veillonellaceae > Veillonella. Next base: position 2,767 of record JAIITD010000101.1, on the reverse strand, counting down.
TCCTTAACAACTGTTAAGTCTACTGATGGCACTGTACGCGTTACTGATCTAAGCACAGATCCTAACAAACATGAATACGATTTACATGTTAACCCTGCAGCTGACCCTCGCGTAGATAAATTGGGTGAAGAAATCGGCCATGTAGGTGCACAATCTGCTGCATTGTCCGCATTGAAACCTATCCAATACGATCCAATGGAACCAACTCAAATCATGGCTGGTTATGGTAACTACCGTGGTAACTCCGCATTGGCATTGGGCGTAGCTCATTACAAGAACGAATCCACAATGTTCCATGCAGGCGTGTCCTGGGCTGGCGGCAACGGCCATATGATGGCTAACGCTGGTGTAACTTGGAAGGTTGGCAACCGCGATAGCGAAGCTGCTGTAGCAGATCGTTACCGTAAGGGTCCTATCAGCTCTACATATGCAATGCAAACTGAAGTGGCTTCTATGAAAGCACAAAATGCCGGATTAAAAGGCGAAGTATCTGATTTGAAAGCTGAAAATGAACAAATTAAGGCTCAAAATGCAGGCTTACAAAGCGAAGTAGACCAATTGAAATCTCAAATGGCTGCTATGATGGCTAAATTAGGTATGTAATAAGATACACATGGATGGGGATTCTCCTTGAATCCCCTACCATCGCTAATATTCGACAATGAAAAGAGGAATAGATATGAAAAAATCTACAATGCTTGCTTTCACAGCGGCAGCACTTATGAGCGCTGCATCCATTACAGGATATGCTGCTGGCTCACCAACATATGATGATAATTTGATTTTGCCTAACCCTGCTTCTACACCAACTACAGGCTCTGTTGTACTCGTTCCTGTGGCTAGCCCACAAACAGTACAAGCCCTTCATACATTTGTACAAGCATGGCAAAATGCTGAAGTTAACTATACTAAAGCTAAGGTTAAACATGACAATCATGAACAATTGACAAAGGCTGAAAGTAAATGGTTACATTCCAAGGATAAACATAACTATGCGGACTATTTCCGCACACATTCCTTGGGACGTGTCCATGGCTTTGAAGTCGCATTCAACTGGAATGGTGAAAACCGTAACAAAAATGAATACGAATTCTTTGATATGCCAAAATACAATGAAAAAGATGGTTTCGTAAATAGCTACGGATTTAACGTATTGCGTGGCATGGTAGACCAAATCAATGCAGTCGTTCAAAGACAAAAAGAAATCGGCGGTCCTATGACCAATGACGAATCTCAAGCTTTGGAAGACGCAATCTTGGATATCATGGCGCAAGATCAAGAACATGTGAACAACGAAGACCTTCGTCACATGATGAATGAAACAATTTGGTACGCAGCTAAAGAAACTGTTAAAAACAAAGCAAGTGAAGAACCTACTGCAGCTGAAGAACACGTAGTAGACCTTCGCAAAGCGATCAATGAGCCAGTGGAACCTTCCGCTCCTCATACAATTGATTTGCGTAAAGCAATTCAACAATAAGATTGCTGCTATCCGTATATCTTTTAAATGAAATTATATGGCCCCTCATATGCTAATATAGGGGCCGTATATACCCTAGAACCCCTAACTAGGGCACAAATAATCCTTATACGAATGACGCCACCCTTGTGGGTGGCGTCATTTGTTTTATATAGAATTAAAAAATGAAGGAAGATGTATATTATAGTATTATATAGAGATTTCAAATTACTACAGGCCTGTATTAATCGCAGAGGAGGCATTTCATGGTCTCTTATGAGATAGAATAGGCCTGTACTAATTGTAAGAAGGGTGTTGCATGGCTCTCTGTGAAATAGAACAGGCGTGTACTAATTATGAGAAGGGTGTTGCATGGCCCTTTGAGAGATAGAACAGGCCTGTACTAATTGTAGGAGGGTGTTGTATGGTCCCTTGAAAAATAGAACAGGTCTGTACTAATTGTAGGGGGATGTTGTATGGTCCCTTGAGAAATAGAACAGGCCTGTAGTAATTGTAGGAAGGTATGTGTGTGGTCTGTTGAGAAATAGAACAGGCCTGTACTAATTATAAGAAGGGTGTTGCATAGTCCCTTGAAAAATAGAACAGGCGTGTACTAATTGTAGGAGGGTGTTGTATGGTCCCTTGAAAAATAGAATAGGCGTGTACTAATTGTAGGGGGATGTTGCATGGTCCCTTGAGAAATAGAACAGGCCTGTACTAATTGTAAAAAGGTAGTTGTATGACCTCCCGTGAGATACTACAGGTCTGTAGTATTTAGTAGATATAACTAGTACAAATTACTGGAATGGCATATATTGTACTTATAGTCTATAGAATTACCTATATCAACAGAGTCTCATACTACATATAGTAGATTGGAAATAAATAAATACACTATACAGAAAAGGTGAAAAAAGTTTCAAATTTTTTAAAATTAGGGCTTGCGCGCATCTCTTGTTTGTACTATAATAACCATACAGTCGTTGAGGCGACTGTTTCTTAATGAGGAAACACTAGATGATATCTAGATTCTTTGTTATTTGTTTTAGAATTTTTATGTAAATCCCTTACATAGAGGTGATTACAAAATTCTAAAAAAGATTATAAAAAGTGCTTGACACTAAATGGTCAACATGTTATTATAATCTAGTCGCCAGTTGGTAAAACACTTCGAACGAAAGTGCTTCGGAGCTAGATAAAATCTAGTCTAACTGGTACAGATCTTTGAAAACTGAACAATGATAGGTAATCAATCATATGATTGAACATATGCCAGAGTGCGGGTTTTGACAAAGTCAAAACCAACCA
>JAIITD010000100.1 GCA_022737715.1 Veillonella sp. | reverse complement strand
CCGAGTCAGGAGAACTGCCTATTCAACATTCACCATTTGACCTACGAGCGATAGGGAGGAGAAGTTAGAGACTCCCTTTTTACGTACCCGTAAAAAGGATTTTTTTGTGTAAATGATGTTTTGTGGTACACAAATTGAAATCTTTGTATTGTTAGAGCAGTCATGGTGAATATACCGTTTGGTATTATCAGCATGGCTTTTGTTATGTCTGTTAATATATTTATTGGTAAATGTAGGGCATGCATTTATTCATCATCATCCTAAAAAGAGAGATGGTCCTAGCACCTAGGTTAGGTGTTTGGACCATCTCTTTTTTTGACCCTTCAAATTTTGACATTGAGACATTGATGGATATATAAGTATCTTGAAATTGTTATTACATATGTATTTAATTATATAGGTATGATGAAGTCTTATAAAAATTACAAAAAATGATTGACGACATATATAATAAGTGGTATTATAATTTCAGTCGGTACGCGGGAGTGGCGGAATTGGCAGACGCACCAGACTTAGGATCTGGCGCCTTACGGCGTGGGGGTTCAAGTCCCTTCTCCCGCACCAACTATATTTGCACCTATGGGTGCTTTTTTTTTGCCTATTTTCATCTGTTCAATAGAACAGGTGTTTTTTTGCATATTCGTAAATATGCTATAATGAATTGTTAGTACTATTATTTTTAAGATATTATATAGATAATCATTATATGGTGCAGTATGGATACTTCAATTGATACACTGCTTTCACAGAACCCATCTATGACAGATGGGCTAAAGGCGTTTCGCCAAAAAGGAAAGTCAGTTATATATGGTTTAAGCGGATCGCAAAAGTCGTTCCTCTTAAGTCGTGCTGTTCCAGAGGAACAAGTACAATCTATTATTATCGTGGTGCACGATAAAGAACATAAAGAATTATGGGAGCGGGATTTAGCGTTTTTCTGGCCTAATGTACAAGTATTGCCATTTCCCATTACAGAACGTGTAGAATTTACGACCGTAGCTCGTAGCCTTGAAGGACAGGGGGCTCAAATGCGAGCGCTCAGTATGTTGGCATGGAATCGTCCTGTCGTAGTTATCGCTACGGTAGAAGAGGCTACGCAATATGTGGTGAGCCCTCAATATGTTATATCTCAAAGTGTACATCTTGAGGTTTCCCAATCTATAGAGCGGGATGAGCTATTAGAGAAATTAGTTAAAATTGGATATGAACGCGTAGACCAGGTAGAACAACGTGGTCATTTTTCTGTGCGCGGAGATATTTTTGATATTTTCCCTGTAAATAGTGATGATCCGATACGTATGGAATTTTTCGGCGATGAAATCGATACGATGCGCCATTTTTCAGTGGATACACAACGGTCTATTGAAACGGTGGATTCCTATACGGTGACGCCATTCTTTTTAACCAGTGATGATGCAGACAGTACATTGCTATCTTATGCAAAGGATGGACTTATCATTTATGATGAACCGGTGCGCATTCAAGAAGCGTTGAAGAAATTCTTAAAGGAAGATGCAACGCATCGCAAGCAACATTGTGAATGGTCTGAATTGCAACGCTCTGTAGAGGCTAAGATAGAGGTTGCTTTCACATTCATGCAACAACGTTCCATCGGCTTAGCTGGATTTTACCCAATTGGTATTCAAGGTAAAACGATGACGAGCTTTGAGCGTCAAATTCCTTTGTTGATGGATGAAATCAAGCAATGGCAAAAATTAGGCAATCAAGTTGTGCTTGTCATTAATAATTTGCAGCGCCGTGAAGGTATAGAAAAGGCTTTGCATGGTGATGGTATTCCGTATAAGCTTTGTGAAAGCTGGGATTTTGAGCCTAATACGGTTCATGTTATGCAAGGCTTATTAACAGATGGCTTTGAATTACCGCATAGCCATTTAGTCGTCGTTGTAGAAGGTAATATCTACGGTCAGCAAAAACGAAAACTTCGTAATAAGCCTAAAAAGGGCCAAGAAATTAATTATTTCACAGATCTGTCGATTGGCGATTACGTTGTTCACAGCATGCATGGTATTGGTAAATATGTGGGTTTAAAAACGATTGAAACAGAAGGTATCCATCGAGACTACATTGAAATTGCTTATGCTGGAACAGATAGGTTGTATTTGCCTGCTAGCAATTTAGATCAATTGCAAAAGTATATCGGCAATGAAGGCGATGTACCTCGCATTCATAAGATGGGTGGTAGCGATTGGCGCAAAGCAGTTACAAAGGCACAGAAATCCATTGATGATTTAGCGGATAAACTGGTTGAACTCTATGCAAAACGAGAAATTACAGAAGGCTTTGCATTCCTGCCAGATCAACCTTGGCAACAAGAATTTGAAGATGCCTTTCCTTATGAGGAAACAGAGGACCAATTACAAGCTACGCGAGAAATTAAGGAATCCATGGAACGACCAACACCAATGGATCGCTTGTTAGCAGGGGACGTTGGCTTTGGTAAAACAGAGGTTGCTATGCGTGCCATCTTTAAGGCCGTTGTAAGCGGCAAACAGGTGGCCGTACTGGTACCAACTACTGTATTAGCTCAGCAACATTACCAAACGTTTCTAAATCGATTTAATCCATTTGGTGTAAAGGTGGATGTACTCAATCGATTCCGTTCTACAGCGGAGAAGAAAGAGGTTCTAAAGGGCGTTGAAAATGGATCTATCGACATATTAATCGGTACCCATTCCTTATTAAATAAAAAGGTAAAATTCAAAGATTTAGGATTCCTCGTCGTAGATGAAGAGCAACGCTTTGGCGTAGCACAAAAAGAAAAATGGAAAGAATGGGCTAATAATATCGACGTTCTTACCTTAAGTGCTACCCCTATTCCACGGACACTCCATATGTCTCTTGTCGGTGTTCGTGAAATGTCTGTTATTAGCACACCGCCAGAGGATCGACTACCAGTACAGACGTATGTAGTAGAATACGATATGAATCTCATAGCTGATGCGATTAAACGAGAACTGGCCCGGGGCGGACAGGTATACTTCGTGTATAATCGGGTAGCATCGATTAATCATATGGGAGAACTATTAGAACAGGCGTTGCCAGATTTGCGCTATGCTATTGCACATGGACAAATGACAGGCCGCCAAATCGAAGAGATTATGACCGATTTCTATGAAGGTCATTATGATGTATTGCTCAGTACAAGCATCATTGAAACCGGCCTTGATATACCAAATGCCAACACGATTATCATATATGATGCGGATCGTTTAGGCTTATCGCAACTCTACCAAATGCGTGGCCGTGTAGGTCGGTCTAGACGACGTGCCTATGCATATTTCATGTACCGACCTGATAAGATGCTTTCAGAAGCGGCAGAAAAACGTTTAAAAGCCATCGAAGAATTCACAGAATTAGGGGCCGGATTTAAACTGGCTATGCGCGATTTGGAAATTCGTGGGGCCGGTAATCTATTAGGGTCACAACAACATGGTAATATCGCATCGGTCGGCTTTGGTATGTATGTATCCATGCTAGAGGAAGCCATTGCGAAAGCACAAAACAAAGAGGTCGTCAAAGAGGTAGTACCAGATCCTGCCATTGACCTTGAAATCGATGCGTTCATAGATGACGCGTACATTAAAGATAGTGCGCGCAAGATTTCTGTGTATCAACGAATGTTACAAGTTAAGAATAAAGCACAGCTTGATGATTTGACAGATGAACTCATTGACCGTTTTGGTACACCAACAGATCCGGTAGACCGTTTATTGCGGATAGCTCAAATCAAGGAACAAGCTCGTTTGCTTGGTATTAAGAGTATTGTTCGTCGCGAGAGTCAGCTCATCATCCATTGGCAAGATGATTCAAAAATGGCCGATTGGGATATGGGTGCTGTTCGCGAGGATTTATGGAAGAAAATGAAGTTCATGGACACAAAACCTGCGTCATTATATATCAGTTTGAATGGATTAAAGGGGTCTATTTTAACGATTACAGAAGCGGTGATGAAGGAGTTGTCAAAAAAATCTAAGGGGGGCCTATGAACCGATTTTTAAAGGGTGCCATGATTTTAACCATAGCTGGTGTTATCGTTAAAATTATTGGTGCTTTCAGTAAGGTACTCGTCGCTCGTATTCTTGGAGGCGAGGGGATAGGTCTCTATATGATGGCCTATCCGATATACCAAATTATCGTTAGTATTTCGGCTGCCGGGATTCCTGTAGCAATCTCCATTATGATTGCGGAAAAACTGGCGAATCGAGATATGCGTGGGGTGCAACAAGTTTTTAATGTATCCTTACGCGTGCTTACGCTGGTGGGCATTGTATTTAGTGTGGGGCTTTATGCTAGTGCAGAATGGCTCATAAAATGGAACATTATAACGGATCCGAGGGCTTTAATACCAATTCAATTATTATCGCCAGCTATTATCGTGGTCACTATTTTGAGCTGCTTTAGAGGCTATTTCCAAGGCTTCCAATACATGGTTCCAACTGGGACGAGTCAGGTTTTTGAACAAATCTTTCGCGTAGGGTCCATGGTGGGGCTAGCGTACTATTTTATCGATTCAGGATTACATCTGGCCGCAGGTGGTGCTACCTTTGCTACGTTTCCAGGCGTATTAGCTGGTTTAATCGTACTCGTGTATTTTTATAGGTCGCAACGTAGTTTGCGTCAGCAGATGCTAAGTGAGCAAAATGAAGAGGCTCCTATAGAACGTACCAGTGCTGTTATTAAACGGTTATTTGCCTTGGCCATTCCGGTTTCTATGGCCAATATTATGTTGCCTATGGTATCTTTAATCGATACGTTCATCGTTCCGAAACGATTGATGGACATTGGCTACTATTTACATGAGGCGACTACACAGTTTGGGTATTTGACAGGCATGGCCACATCGCTCATTGGATTGCCTATTATTTTAACGACTGCCCTTGCGGCGAGCCTTGTACCGGCTGTATCCGAAGCGCATACAACGGGAAATAATGACCGAATTATTGAGCGTGCTAGCACGGCCATGAAGATTGCCAATTTATTTGCTATACCGGCTTGTATAGGCTTATGTGTCTTGGCAACACCTATTTCACAGCTTATTTATGCGACGCCTAATGCAGGGCCTGTCATTGCCGTGATTAGCCTTAGTATTATCTTTTTAGGATGGCAACAGATTACGGCTGGTATATTACAAGGCTTAGGGCGCACCATTATCCCTATGCTGTCTATTTTTATAGGGCTCATGGTGAAAGCTATCTTAGACTATCAATTGACCGGAACTATTGAACTCGGTATTAATGGTGCTGCATGGGCTACGAATTTAAACTTTGCCATCGCTGCCTTAATTAATCTAGTATTCGTAAAACAGTATGTCGGTAGTGTTATTCAATGTATGAACCTATTGAAAATCATCATTTCTGCCATGGCTATGGGTGGTGCTACACAAGTTAGCTTTATGTTCCTTGTGGATATGGTTGGTAATGGCGCTGCCGTAGCTATATCTATCCTTGTTGCACTCATTGTATACATACTATCTCTTTGGATTACTAAGGCCATCGTAATGGATGACATGTATCATATGCCTGTTATCGGTAAACGATTGCGTAAACGCCAAGTAGAGGAGAATCGAATCTATGAAGACCAATATTGATATACAACCTCTTGTAGAGGTGGTACAAAAATTACGCTCTCCTAATGGATGTCCTTGGGATAAAGTGCAAACTCATGAATCATTGCGTCGTTATTTTATAGAAGAAACCTACGAAGTAGTGGATGCCATTGATAATAAAGACATGGATAATCTGCGAGAAGAGCTAGGCGATGTATTATTGCAAATCGTGTTTCATAGTAGCATTGCTGAAGAAAACGGGGCTTTTACATTACAAGATGTAATAAATGATGTAACTGAGAAGATGATTCATCGTCATCCTAATGTATTTCCAGAAGAAAATCCTGACAATAAGGGAAAAATATACACTTGGGATGAATTAAAAGCACAAGAAAAGGGAAATATACGAAAAGGTGTATTAGACGGAGTATCCAAGGGTTTACCTGCATTGGTGGCGGCTCAAAAGCTACAAGATAAGGCCGGAAAGGTAGGTTTTGACTGGGATGAGCTGGAGCCAATTTGGGCAAAAGTGAATGAAGAAATCGGTGAATTTAAGGAGGCTGTGGCCTTAAAAGATAGAGAAAATATGGAAAAAGAGGCTGGAGATGTGCTTTTTTCCTTGATTAATCTATT
>JAIITD010000099.1 GCA_022737715.1 Veillonella sp. | reverse complement strand
TTCAATAATGAATACCGTCAACAATTGAGTGATGCAGGACTTGTTATTTCTGGTACATCTCCAGATGGTCGTCTTGTTGAAAGCATCGAAGTTAAGGATCATCCATTCTTCGTTGCTACACAAGCACATCCAGAATTAAAATCTCGTCCAAATAATGCGCATCCATTATTCCGCGGATTTGTAGACGCAATTTTGGAACTTAAAAGATAGAGAACAGAAATGGGATCCATTTTATCTATTATAGGTATCTTTATATTAGCTGCTCTTAAACTAGAGCAGTTTGTATATGGTAAATCTGGTAAAGAACAATCTACAACAGGTCATATAGCGCGACGTGGGCTTGCTAATGTTGCAGGTTTAATTGCTTTTGATCATTCTACGGTAAGTAGTAAGTCGGTTGTAGTACGTAAAAAGAAGAAAGATGCTCAGAAATGAGCATCTTTCTTCTTTTTTATTTACATCGAAAAAGTTTGGAAAAATACATCGATAAATTTAAAAATAACACTTGCTATTTTAAATGATTAGTGTTATTATATAGACAAAGATAGATATAGATTTGATGTAGGTACATCAAAAGAACATATAGTAATCGTTATTTAGAAATATAAAGGAGGACACAATGTCTATTATTGGTAAGAAACTCCCTGAATTTACACTTGATGCTTTCAAGAAACCTGAATTGGTACAAGTAAGCACTGCAGACGTATTAGGTAAATGGTCTGTATTCGTATTCTATCCAGCAGATTTCACATTTGTATGCCCTACAGAATTGGAAGACGTACAAGAATCTTATGCAGAATTGAAAGAATTAGGTTGCGAAGTTTACTCCGTATCCACTGATTCTGAATATGTTCACAAAGCATGGTCCGATGCTTCTCCAAGCATCAATAAAATTGAATACTACATGTTAGCTGATAAGAAACATGAATTAGCTGATTTCTTCGATGTATTCGATCCTGAATCTGCTATGGCGTACCGCGGTACATTCGTGGTTGACCCAGAAGGTATTATCCGTACAGCGGAAATTCACGATATGGGTATTGGCCGTTCCGCAGAAGAACTTGTTCGTAAAGTACAAGCAGCTCAATTCGTAGCTAAACATGGTGACCAAGTGTGCCCTGCACGTTGGAAACCAGGTAAAGACACAATAAAACCAGGTCTTGACCTAGTAGGTAAAATCTAAGAGTATTAGATATACCAACAACCTCCTCAAATGACAACTCTTGGGCACGGATCGTATCTCCAACGATACCGGTAAGCCCCATTACATGGTGAAACACTCTCCAATTCACCTATGTAAACCTCATATAACAAACTACAAACTATACGCAAAAAGACCAGCCTTTGGGCTGGTCTTTTTGTCATATTTTACCGATTCAGTATAGGTAAACACTGTTATTTGTAAAACCTTTTAACAAAGTAGGAAATAAACTCTTGCATTTTTACAGTTAGTATTCTATAATGAAATTAATTCCTAGCAATGCACAAGGTTTTATGTGCTTGTATTGGAGGTATATAAATGTTTGTTCAAGGGGCACTAGCTTTTACAAAGAAAGGCAACATACATGAGAATTTCTACAAAAGGAAGATATGCATTGATGGTTCTCATCGATCTAGCTGAGCAAGGTCAAGAGAAACCAGTATCATTACGTTCTGTAGCAGAACGACAAGGTATATCTGAGAAATATTTAGAAGGTATTGTGGCTCGATTAGGAGCGGCTAGTTTAGTTGATAGCATTCGTGGTAAATACGGTGGCTATCGTTTATCTAAAAAACCTAATGAATATACAATCATTGAAATTTTGATGGCTACAGAAGAATCGATGGCTATTATTTCATCTCTAGATGAAGGCGTTTCCACGGATGATGTTATTAATGAGCGTACCGTTGGATTCTGGGCGGGGCTACAAAATTACATTCACGACTATCTAGAAAGTGTGACCTTACAAGATGTTATTGATGGTACATACGCAAAACTAGATACAAAATATGATAATTGGGATGGCTCTATTTAAGAGGCTCATAATTATATATTACATACCATTTACAATATCCATAATATCCATATATAAGGAGTGTTGATTATGTCTAAAATTGCAAAATCTTTTGTTGAATTAATTGGTAAAACACCGTTGTTGGCAGCTACTCGTTTTGGTGAAAGCGTAGGTGCTGATGCTAATATCCTCGCTAAACTTGAATACTTTAACCCAGGTGGTTCTGTAAAGGATCGTATCGCAGCTGCTATTATTCAAGCTGCTGTTGCATCTGGTGAATTACAACCAGGTGGTACTATTGTAGAAGCTACATCTGGTAATACAGGTATCGGCTTATCCGCCGTAGGCGCTGCACTTGGTTATAAGGTTGTTATCGTAATGCCTGAAACAATGTCCATTGAACGCCGTAAATTAATGCTTGGCTATGGTGCACAACTCGTGTTAACTGATGGTGCACTTGGCATGAAAGGTGCTATTGCAAAAGCAAAAGAAATCGTTACAGCTACTGCTGGTGCTGTAGAAGCGGGTCAATTCGTAAATCAAGCTAACCCTGCTATTCACTATAAAACTACAGGCCCTGAAATCTGGGGTGACACAGATGGTGCTGTAGATATTTTCGTAGCTGGTGTTGGTACAGGTGGTACATTAACTGGTACAGGTCGTTTCTTGAAAGAACAAAACCCTGATGTTAAGGTAGTAGCTGTAGAGCCTAAAGACTCTGCTGTATTGTCTAATGGTAAACCAGGTCCTCATAAAATCCAAGGCTTAGGTGCAGGTTTCATTCCTGAAACATTGGATACTAAAATCTATGATGAAGTTATCCAAGTTGCTAACGAAGACGCTTTCAAAACAGCACAAGACTTCGGACATACACAAGGTATCTTAGTAGGTATTTCCTCTGGCGCTGCTTTGTGGGCCGCTGCAGAATTGGCAAAACGTCCTGAAAACAAAGGTAAGAATATCGTAGTTATTCTTCCAGATACAGGTGAACGTTACTTGTCCACTGCTTTATTCCCAGAAGACTAATATAACATTTAAATATAATACTAGTAATAAAGGCGTCCTACTCGATGGGGACGCCTTTATTGTCTATTTAAGATAAAAATACAAACAAGGCTGTAATAGCATCATGCATAGATGCTATTACAGCCTTGTTATGTTATGGAATAAGTTTATAGTCGAGATAGATTATCTACCATTTTTTACAATAGAATCCATCCAGTTAAATAAATCTTGTAAATCGTAATCGCCAGAGTGGTCTACACCAAATGGAGTAGCCATATCTACACTGTATCCAAGGTTTTGTGCACGGGTACCAACGATTAATGGAATAGCAACGGATGTATTGCTATCTGCTGTACCGTAGCGAATTCGATAATATTTAGCATTTGTTGCACTAGGAGAACCAAGATAGTTCATAGGATTCATCATAGTAACAATTTTAGCGTTTTCTACATATACATCATTGTTAGGTGTTGTATCATGTAGAGCTGCTGTAATCGTGAAGTGATTAGTGTCACTAGTACTTGTACCGAATAAGCTGTTTTCACCAGAATCATTAGATCTAGAGTCAAATGCACCTGGTGCTTTAGAACGACTAGTAAAGCTATTATAAGCGTCCCAATCAATGTCTTTTACCATACCTGTATTCTTATCTAATACAAGGAAGGAATAGCGAGATAAATCAGTACCATTGGATTTAGCCTTATTAGCGGCATCGATAATGAAGGATTTTACATATTGTTTGAATGTGCCATTACCTTTCTTATCGAGTTTTAAAACAACGCCCGTTCTATCGCGTAATTGTAAGTTATTTACATAGTCAGGGAAGTGGCTCTTAAGTAAATCAGAATATGCCACATTATCACTCGTTAGGTTTACACGTTGCACACTGCGTTGGATTGGAGCTGGTGCACCACCTACATTAGCTTGAGGCAATTCGCCTTGTCCCATAGTTACTTTGTTAAATGATGTGATACCATTATAGCTCCATTCGTAAGCCATATCTGCCGCATCTAGGTTTGTAATTGGTGCATAAGCAGAGGACGCATATACATCTGTGGATGCTGTAGCAGCGCCAAGGGCTTGTAGATATGGTTGGTAGTCTGACGTATTGCCCGTTGCACCTTGTAATAAGGAAACGGCACCACCCGCACTTGTACCATTAGTAATAATGCGTTTTGCATTGCCTGGCATAGTTGCATCATTAGCGTGCAAATAAGCTGTAGCCGCTTGTAAGTCTACAATGACGGCTGGTGCTTTGCCGATGAAGTTACCATCAGATGCTTTGTTTGTACGACCGCGTGTAGCAGGGGATGCAACAACATAACCTCTAGATAATGCATAGAGAGCACTATTTGGTTTATTATTTTCTACTTTTGGTGCCATAGGTTGACTTGGCATATAACCACCAACATTATTTGGCATAAAGATTGGTGCTGTTTGTGTGTTATAACCATTTACCGTGCCATTGTTGAAATACTCTTCTGGTATGTAAATGTTCATATACTGTTGATCGATATCGATAGGGTTTGATACATATGGAATGTATTCAAATGCGCGATATTTAATCTCTTTGTTATCTACCGTACCAGACATTGATTCGTAATTATTAACATCAAATGTAAGACTGATTTTGGCAGATGTATCAGCTTGTAATGGTGGATCAATTGGTTGTGAAAGTATATTCTTTTCGCCCGATGTAATAGAGCCTTTTGTAGATGCCTGGTTGCGCTCATTAATATAGGATTCAGGCAATTTAGGCTCTTGGGTTTGCTTCGCTTCAGCTTCTGATCGAGCCTTTGCTTCGGCCTCAGCTTTAGCCTTGGCCTCCTGTTCTGCTTTAGCTCTTGCTTCTTGCTCTGCTTTGGCTTGCTCTGCTGCAATACGCTCTTGTTCAGCCTTAATAGCCGCTTGGCGTTGAGCCTCGGCTTCAGCTTGAGCCTTAGCTTTTGCTTCTTGCTCTGCTTTGGCTTGCTCTGCTGCAATACGCTCTTGTTCCGCTTTAATAGCGGCTTGGCGCTGAGCCTCAGCTTGGGCTTTTGCAGCCGCTTCTGCTGCTGCTTTCGCCTCAGCTGCTTCTAAACGAGCTTTTTCGGCATCTGCCTCAGCCTGTTCTGCAGCGATACGTTCTTGTTCTGCTTTAATAGCCGCTTGACGTTGAGCCTCAGCTTGCTGAGCTGCGATACGTTCTTGCTCCGCTTTAATAGCGGCTTGACGTTGAGCCTCAGCTTGCTGAGCTGCAATACGTTCTTGTTCCGCTTTAATAGCCACTTGACGTTGAGCCTCAGCTTGTTGAGCTGCAATACGCTCTTGTTCCGCTTTAATAGCGGCTTGACGTTGAGCTTCGGCTTGCTGAGCCGCGATGCGCTCTTGTTCCGCTTTAATAGCGGCTTGACGTTGAGCCTCAGCTTGTTGAGCTGCAATGCGTTCTTGTTCCGCTTTGATAGCGGCTTGACGTTGAGCCTCAGCTTGTTGAGCAGCGATGCGTTCTTGTTCCGCTCTGATAGCAGCTTGACGTTGAGCTTCAGCTTGCTGAGCGGCTATGCGCTCTTGTTCCGCTTTAATAGCGGCTTGGCGTTGAGCTTCTTGTTGCTGAGCTAATAACTCCGCTTGGCGCTGTGCCTCTTGTTGTTGAGCTAATAATGCGGCTTGACGTTGTGCTTCGGCAGCTCGTTCTGCGGCCATTTGGCGCACAGCTTGCGCTTGTTCGCTGCTTTGTTGTTGCATTGCTTCTTGTTGTGCCGCTTGTTCTTCCGCTAATTTAGCTAAACGTTCACGTTCAGCACGTTGAATATCGCGAATGGTTAGTGTTCGTTTTGCAATAACTGATTTAGTCGTGGTTGTATTAGCCACTACCATTGGCGTTGTGGATTGTTCTTGTATAACAATAGGTGTACGTTGTACTTGTGTTGTTTGTGTTTGTTGTTTGCCATCCACTTGTTTTTGTACGGTAACAGGTTCCGTTTTACGTTGGACATTGATTAAACTGTGCATTGCCAATGTTGGCTCCATAACTGTATTATTTTGCTTGTTAACAACGTATTGTGGTTGTGAAACGGCTCTATATTGTTCCTCTAAAGCTTTAGCCGTATCTGGAACCGGTACTGGGCGTACACGAGGTACCATTGGTGTTACAGTTGGAACTGATTGCATTGGAGCGCGATGCTGAACTGCAGGTTGCGCTTGTATAGGATTTACCGATACTTGTTGAGGTGCAGCTACTGCTAGTTGTGTAGTTGGTGTAGTAGGCTGAATTGCCATTGGTCGCACGACTGGAGCCGCTACATCGGTTGTAGCTTGCGTCGTTGATTCAGTGTTAGTGTTCGAACCTACTAAATCATTCATGTTGAGGATTGGAGCTGCGTGAGCAACGCCACCCAATGCTGCTGCTGCAAAAAACGCAGCAGTAACTTTACGTTTTTTAGATAATCTCATGAATTATTCTCCGAACTAGATTTCAAATAATAATTTATAATTTTAAAA
>JAIITD010000098.1 GCA_022737715.1 Veillonella sp. | reverse complement strand
ACCAGCGCCACCGCTACCTACTACTAGAACATCAAACTGTTCCATAATGACCTCCTCATAACTACCTATAAAAAGAAAATTTCTTAGACTATCTAGATTCAAAAACCTTATAAAAATTTTTGATAACCTAATCATTTTTCCTTAAAGAAAAGCCTCACACTTGTGCGATTTTTCTTATAGCTTTACTTATAATTATAGTGAGCATTGCCCCGTATGTCTAAACCTTATTATGCATAATTAATTTCGATGATTTTAATTGATACTCTGTATCATTTCATATTTTTGTAGATGAATCTTGAACATTCCGATTATATTAAATGGAAATTCTATTTATTTTTATGTATATCATTTATATTGGTTCGGTTCCGAATTTTTTACTTTATAGCTAACCATATGAGGCCAATAAATACTATGTTTTACCGACTATATCACCCCAATAAGGTCATTTATTGTTATCAAAATTTTTAAATTCCTACTAAAAATACACGGAATTTAAATGGCTTATGTATATTAAAACCTCTCGATTTTAGTATACTTTCCACTCTTGATAATCATTATCATAAGTTTTTATTGTGATTTTCCTTACATCTTTCAAAATCAGTAAAATCACCCTTATCTATGCATATACGGCAATCTTCGATATACTTCATTTTATGAAATCTAATTATACTAGATAAAACTTATATAGTAGTGCTTACACACACTATATATATGAATATATAAGGGTTTTACCATTTATTACATTCATTTTTTACTCATTCCATTTGTATAAGGTATGATAATAGATAAATTAGTTATATAATATAACTTAAATATGTTAATATTAATTTAATTACTAATGTGTTGCAGCTTTCACAAAATGGAATCTGATTAGTAATTAAGTTGTATTAAGAGAGAGTTATATAATTTAATCATACATAAGGAGAACAAACATATGAAGATTTTACTTGTAGAAGACGAAGAAATGCTGAATGGTATTACGGCCAAATATTTACGTGCTGAAAATATGACTGTCGATACATGTTTCAACGGTCAACAAGCTATCGATTATGTAAATACATCTAGTTATGATGTAATTGTTATGGATATCATGATGCCTGTATTGGATGGCATTAGCGCATTGGCCCAAATGCGTAATGAAGGTAATACAACACCTGTTTTATTATTAACGGCAAAAGATTCCTTACAAGATAAGGTTACTGGTCTCAACACAGGTGCAGACGATTACCTTGTAAAACCATTCGATCTCGAAGAATTGACAGCTCGTATCTATGCATTAGCACGTCGTAATGCACGCCATGCACAAAACGACATCAAGGTTGGCCCATTGACAATCAACGTCCCTCAACGTACAGTCAAACGCGATGGCGAAGCGATTACATTGACGGCTAAAGAATTTGATTTATTGTATTATTTAGCAAGCAACGAAAACATCGTTTTATCCCGTCAACAAATTTTAGATCATGTTTGGGAATACGATTATGAAAGCTACTCTAATCTAATTGATGTATATATTAAGGATTTACGTAAAAAGATTGACACGGATGAAAATGTGAAATTAATTCAAACCGTTCGTGGAGTAGGATATGTCCTCAAAACAGAAAACTAAGGAACAAGGTCACGACCTTAATTCTATGTCGGGTGCATTTAAGCACCTGTGGAATCGCATACCACTAACCTTTAAAATCATGTTATGGTATACATTGTTTCTGATTACCCTTCTAATTTCCATGTCCATTTTCTACTATAACTATATGGGCACGGCACGCAGCACGGAAATCAGAGATCGGTTACAACAACAAACGCTCATCATGTCTACGGACATCCGCAAGTTCAAGCCTTATGAAGATGGTACATTCTATCTCGTTTACACACAAGATGGATTAATCACAAAAGGCTATTTACCGGATGGATTTCCAAATCAATCGAATCTCTCTCTTGGCCAAGTTGGTGAAATCGAAGCTAATGGTATGACATTCTACTATTATGACGTACCGATTAATGCACCGAATTACCGAGGTTTCTTACGGGCTATTACGAGCCAAAAGATTACGGATAAAAACGGGGATATCCTGTACGCCTTATTGCTTGTCAATTTAGTAGCGTTGCTCATATCTTCTATCGGCGGTTATCTCTTCATAAAACAAGGTCTAAAACCGTTGCGAAAACTGACTCACACGGCTAAGGTTATCGGTAAAAACAACGACTTGAGTCGTCGTATTGAATTGCCAGAAATTGCAAAGGATGAGGTCTATGAGTTGACGACCACATTCAATCGCATGTTATCCGGCCTCGAAGATTCGTCTAATCGGGAAAAGCAATTCAGTTCCGACGTATCTCATGAATTGCGTACCCCGATTGCCGTTATCCAAGCTGAAAGTGAGTACGCCATCAAATATGCGCGCACACCAGAGGAGATGCAAGAAGGCTTGACCCATATTTTAGAGCAAGCCAAATTCATGTCGTCCCTGGTAGCGCAATTATTGGATGTAGCACGGTTAGAAAATAACTATGAAATGAATGTAGCCCCTGTGGATGTAAGTACCATGTTAAGAAACATGATACATGATTACACTCGACTTTGTGCAGAAAAGCATATCATCATCAATGCCGATATCGATAGTGATTTAATCATTACGGGCCACGAAGTATCGTTACGTCGTGCCGTAACAAATCTTATCGATAATGCGATAAAATTCACAAAATCGACCATCAATATCACGGCTAAACGCAATAACTTGTATTTGATCATTGAAGTTACCGATAACGGAATTGGTATCGAACCAGATAATTTATCACAAATATTCAACCGCATGTATCAAACAGAGCAATCGCGGAATAAAAAGTCTAATCACGGTATAGGCTTAGGCCTCTATTTCGTAGACAAGGTTGTTCATTTACATCACGGTACAATCACGGCCAAAAGTGAGCTAGGTGTATTTACTACCTTCTCCATCACCCTTCCTCTATCGGAAGAATTAATAGAATAATGTAACACTATGTACATAAAAAAACACCCTTCTACATGACAGGTCTCAACTATGAGAACCACTCGTCATGTAGAAGGGTGTTTTCGTATATATAAATACTGTAATTTACTTGTAAGCTATACAAGGCATTTAACCAAGTAAAGCTAATAATGGTACATAGACGTACTCAAGGAAGCTCCATACCACAAGGCCTGCCACGGCGCCTACAATGGCACCATTGATACGAATCCAGCTGAGGTCATCCTCTACCTTGGACTCAATAAAGTAGATAAATTTATCGGTGCTAAGGCCTCCCAATACTTGGCGTATAATGGTTTCAATGAGATCATACCCTTGTTCTAGCACATACCGTGCAATATCGTGGAGAGTCGTTTCAATGCGATTGCGAAGATCTTCGGATTGACCATATACATGCCAAAGTTCAAGGGCGATATTCACAAGCACTTGTGCTGGGGTTTCGCCATTTTCATCACCTTCCACAAGTAACTCTTCAACGTATGGGCATAGATGGTTCTCGATGATAGATTCCCAATCTTGTTCTCGTATCCAACGCTCCCAGGCCTCATCTAGAGCATCACAGACCACATGGTTTTCCTCAATGTGTCGAATCGGATCTACCCACTGACGGAGCCATGCTGTCCGCTCAGGACTATTCGGACGTTTCCAGTTTTCCAACATGGCATACGCCTCTGTCACAATAGCCTCTGCCATTTCGCGATAGTTCACAACATCGGTGGCCTCGGATAAGGAAATCAAGAAATCTGAAAGGAAGCCCTTTCGTTTTTTCTTATGTGCTTCCTCTGCAACAACGGCCGTTAGCCACGTAACCATAGCCGGATGGTTGATACGTTCTTGAATGACATTCAAAACCTGTACTACCATGCCTTCATAGCGATTATGTTCACATAAATCGAGTAAGACATGCTTTAACACTGGTACAAGGGAATGTTTTTCTAATAACGTACGAATGCGTTTGGCACCCCATCGCGACCATTCCTCGGTTGTTTGAGATTTCCATAACAAATGTAATCCCTGATGAATGACAAGGCGTGCAGCCCGTTGTCCCTCTGGAGATAATAGGAATTTTTCAAATAAAGGTACGAATTGCACCTTTCCTAATAGCACTTGGCAACGATCTCGCGTTAGCATCTTCGTTTCTACGAGCTTAATTACACCATTGATGAGGCGTTCCTTATTGCGAGGAATCAAGGCTGTATGATACGGAAATCCTAAAGGCTTACGGAATAATGCGGTCACGGCAAACCAGTCCGCCACACTGCCGATAAGAGCCGACTGCACCGCCCAATAAAGCGGCTGGTACCAGCTTTCATCATCATAGAAAAACTGGCCCACAAAGACAAAACCATAGAGCACGACCATTAAACCGAAGATACCATTGGCCCGCTGTTTCAAGGTAAGAGATTTAATATATCGTATCATCCAATCACCCCCTTAATGAGGATGGTAACGCCATAAAATAGCCCGCCGAGAACAGCCCCTACGAGTGAGCCATTGATACGAACCATTTGTAAATCATAATACATTTTACCGCGTATAATGTGCGTAATCTCATCCGGTGAGTAACGAGATAGTTCTTCGTCTACCACACGATCGATAAGGGGGTTCAATTTTTGTAGCCACGGAATACTGCGCAACAAGAAGAATCGTTCAAACGGTGCTTGCTTATCAGGATTTAAGAGTATTTCGCTGCCTAGCACATTAAATCGTTCGAGCACAATATCCATGAGGCGCACCCAATCGAGCGTATCCCCATCGATGAGCTTGCCTTCCCATTCTTCGAGGACCATTTTCACCCATTGATCCTTATGTTCTTCGATGAAAGCCTGCCATTCCTCATTCGTTTCCAAATTATTGAAAAATCTGATGGCTTGGCCCCATATATAGCGGCCCAACGGCGAGTCAATATCTTCGTTATCTTGTAAAAACTGAACTGCTTTTTTCTGTACCGTATCTACTAATCGTTCAGGTGAAAGCCCATCACCGCCAAAGGCGATGGCTAATTCACGCATAAATGAATCCTTAGTATAGGTTTTCATAATATCTAGCATGACGCGATACAAATATGGATACACCTGATTTGACGCGATAACACGCTGACAAGTGCGATTAAAATAAAGCCAAAATACACTAGCTGTATGGCGTTCTAACATGCAACGACCGAATAGAATAACGAGAGGTGTGGCCTTCCAATTGGATACACCTTTATAAACAGCCTTATTAATCTCCTTACGCATCGGCTCAATATCCATATGGGATAGTACCTGATTGCCAACGCCATATAAAAGTTCTTGTATCTGTTTTTGCCCTACGTCACTCATGCCATATTCGATGATACGCACCATAACGCGTTCCCGTTTGATGGCATAATACATTTGTGGCACCCGAAGTAATTCTTCGCTGAGCATGGTTCGACCAATCTGTATTAACCGTTCTTTACTGCGCGGCAAGATAGCCGTTTTGAAAGGAATACCTAATGGCTTTGTAAAGAGCGCTGTCACTGCATACCAATCCGCCAGGCCACCAATCATAGCGGCCCCCGAAACGTGCATGATAAACGCCCAAAGTGCATCGTGCCTATGTGGGTATGAAATTAAAAATATGATAGCCATGACAATCAACAGTGTGGTTGCCACTGGTTTAGTTTTCATCATCACTTGATCCTAACTTACTCAATTACGTATATAGACTCTCCCCATATAACGTAGTGACCGCGTGGGTCACTTAAAATATGCATTCATCGCCTTCTTTTTGAGGTTCCCACACAGGAACATCGCCAAAGAGAGCTGTAAAATACACGGATGGCGTCCATAGCGGACCATTTAGATGCATAGGAATAAACGCCTTTTTCACCTGTACGCGGCGTAAGAATTCAATAGCACCCCATTCCATAGCATCTTCTAAGCGATTATCTACAGGGAACATCGCCACATCTGCGGACAGGCCTTCTAATTCCTTAAATTCACGCCAAGCCATGCGCTTTGCGTCCGCATTATTCTCCGGCGTATCGCCAAGCCAATGCCACCAATTAAGGTCACCCGCATGAAAAATGGAATCAGAATCAATGTTTGCAGTATCTGTTTTCACATAGAAGGAACCGCCTTCATCGGTGCTGCCATACATATGAATCCCTACATCGTCAAGGTTCGCATCTTGGCCAGCTCTCATGGTAATGCATTTTCTTACCTTACCCTCTAAAGGTACATCTTGATGGCAAATATAACGCGTTTGAGGACCATCAAATTCCGTAATAGACGGGTTAAAATGATCTGCATGACTGTGACTAATAAAAAACCACAACTCACGACCACGTTTTGCCAACTGCCAAACAATATTGTTTGGATCCTTATAATAATCAAACACATAACAGCGCTTGCCATCATCTACGAGGAAGCCACTGTGTGCGAGAAATGTTACATCTAACATCGTTATCAATACCTCTACATTACTGAGAATTTATATCATTCGTATT
>JAIITD010000097.1 GCA_022737715.1 Veillonella sp. | reverse complement strand
ATTTCAACGCCTTCTTCAGACCAAGGCAATTTAGAAGCATCACGGTCATGGAATACGCGAATACGTTTACCATCTACATAAATGTTTTCGTCATCAAATGTCACTTCATTAGGGATTGTGCCATGTACGGAATCGTATTTTAACAATAATGCAGTACCTTCATTATCACCAGTCGCATTAATAGCTACTACTTCAACATCTGGATTATTAATTGCCGCACGTACTACACATTTACCAATACGACCGAAACCATTAATACCAACTTTAACTGCCATTGTTTTGTCCTCCTCAAAAGAACTATATAATACTAAAAAATGATAAACTAAATTATAATGCAGGAATATTTAGTAATTGACGCATACCTTCTGCTGCTTGATCATCTATTATGAGAATGCCCTTTTTACAAGACCTCATAACGCTGATAATTGCACTAGCTTTATCAAAGCCACCTGCTACAGCTATAACATGCGGTATATTTACTATATCCCTTAATGAAAGCCCTATGTTGTTCGTCGCATAGACGATAGAACCATCCATAGAGCAATACTGACCTAATGCTTCACCTACAGCATCGCCATCAACAAGTTGACGGCGCACACCCTCCGGTATATGTCGTACATCGGCCATATGGAGTGCTTGACCAATACCAAAAACTAATATATCAGTTCTATGGATTAATTCGCTAATCTCCTTGATTTGTGGTTCTAATGTTACAAGCATATCTAGGGAATCTTTGGATAGCCCATCTGGTAAATGAAGCATCTTATACGAGCCATGCCAACGTTCTGCTAATACAGAGGCGATTACATTCGCTTGATATTCAACGACTTCACCAACACCACCACGGGCTGGTACAACCACAGGATGCAACACACTACTAGGCATTTCATCAGCCATGGCTGCCATGGTACTACCGCCACTAACAGCTACGACAGACTCATCGGTTACCATACGTTGAACCACTTTAGCAGCAGTAAAACCTAAGCGCTTTAACATTAATGAGCCTTCACTCGGTGTGATAATAACATCATCAATATGTAATGCTGCTTTTAACTGTTGTTCTAATTCACCAACACGTTCGTATTCATAAAGAATACCCCTTAATTTAGGAACTAGTTCTCGTCCTTCAGCACTCAGATAGATACCAGGTTTAGAGATTTCAACTAATCCATTACCGCGTAATGCATCAACATGAGATCGTACTGCACGCTCTGATATATCTGTAGCTAGAGCTAAACTCCTACGGCCGAGAGGTTCTTCATAGGCTAGATGGCTCAATAATTTGTAGCGATCCTTTAAGACTGTCATTAATTCCGGTGCTATACGCTCGCATACCATTAACAACTCATTCATAGGGTTCCTCCTTTACCCTTTGATAAGGATAACGATATTCGTCCCAGACAAACAAAATTAGTCCCACCTAGAATAAAAAAATACTTCTACATGATTATTTTATACCTTATTACAACTTTATTCAAGTAAAAAACGCCCTTTCGGGCGTCTTTTACATTGTATTTATAGATATATATCTATCATATGTCGTGTGTCGTGATTATTTTGTACCAAAGATACGGTCCCCAGCATCCCCTAAACCAGGCAAGATATAACCATGTTCATTCAATGTTTCATCAAGAGCTGCTACATAAATAGGTACATCAGGATGTTCTTTGTTAACAACCTCTACACCTTCAGGAGCCGCTACGAGGCACATCAATTTAATGCTCTTAGCACCTTTTTCTTTCAACAACGTAATCGCTGCAGATGCACTACCACCAGTAGCAAGCATTGGATCGGTAACGATGAAATCGCGTTCGCCCACGTCGCTAGGTAATTTGCAATAATATTCTACTGGTTTTAATGTTTCTGGATCACGATATAAACCGACATGACCAACCTTAGCTGTTGGAATCAAGCTAAGCATGCCATTTACCATGCCAAGACCAGCACGCAAAATTGGAATAATGCCTAATTTTTTACCGGCAATGCGTTTACCTGTCATCTTAGTCAATGGTGTTTGCACTTCTACATCTTCTAATGGCAAATTACGTGTAATTTCATAGCCCATCAACAATGTAATTTCATCTAATAATTCGCGGAAATCTTTTGAACCTGTTTGTACATCACGCATCAATGTAACCTTATGATGAATCAATGGATGTGTCATAACATTAACGTTCATGATTATGCCCCCTATAAAAACAATCCGAATCCGAAATCATTATTTCGGCCTTTTACTATTCATACATACTCTATCACATATTTACAAATCCTGCCATATAAATATGACCACTACAACATAAAAAGGGTGAGCAAGAAAAACTCTTGCTCACCCTTTTGGGTTCTTACTATACCAATACCTATAAATTATAAGTTAGGGTATAAAGGATATTTTTCACATAATGCAGCTACGCGTTTTGCAGCATCTTGGTGTTTTGCTGTATCTTCTGGGTTTTGAAGTACTGTAGCAATGATATCTGCAATTTCTTTCATATCGTCTTCTTTAAGACCACGTGTAGTCAATGCAGGTGTACCTAAACGAACACCACTAGTTACAAATGGGCTAGCTGGATCGAATGGAATTGTATTTTTATTAGCTGTGATGCCGATTTCGTCAAGAAGATGTTCTGCTTCTTTACCAGTTAAGCCTGTGTTGCGCACATCTACAAGCATAACATGTGTATCTGTACCACCAGAAACGATAGTCAAACCTTTAGCCATCAATTCAGCAGCCAATACTTTTGCATTTTTAATAACTTGTTCAGCGTATTCTTTAAATTCTGGTTGTAAAGCTTCACCTAATGCAACGGCTTTTGCAGCGATAACATGCATCAAAGGACCACCTTGGATACCAGGGAATACAGCTTTATCAATAGCTTTTGCATATTCTTCTTTACACAAAATCATACCGCCACGAGGACCACGCAATGTTTTATGTGTTGTAGTTGTAACGATATCAGCATATTCTACTGGATTTGGATGTAAGCCAGCAGCTACAAGGCCAGCAAAGTGAGCCATGTCTACCATGAAAATAGCGCCTACTTCGTGAGCTACATCAGCCATTTTCTTGAAGTCGATTTGACGGCTGTAAGCACTACCACCAGCAATGATCAATTTAGGTTTTGCTTCTAATACGATTTTGCGGAATTCATCATAGTCGATTTGTTGAGTTTCTGCATTAACACCGTAAGGAACAACATTGAAATATGTACCAGATACGTTTACAGGAGAACCATGTGTTAAGTGACCACCATGGGACAAGTTCATGCCGACAATAGTGTCACCAGGTTTTAACATAGCAAAATATACAGCGAAGTTAGCTTGAGACCCAGAATGTGGTTGTACATTTGCATGTTCTGCACCAAACAAACGTTTAGCGCGTTCAATAGCCAATGTTTCTACTACATCCACATGTTCACAGCCACCATAATAACGTTTGCCAGGGTAGCCTTCGGCGTATTTATTAGTCAATACACTACCTTGAGCTTCCATAACGGCTTGGGATACGATATTTTCAGAAGCGATCATTTCTAATTTATCGCGTTGACGCATTAATTCTTGATCGATAACTGCTTTAACATTAGGGTCTTGTTTTGCTAAGAAACTCATGGGAATCCTCCTTGAAACATATGTAAATATAATGTGATAACTAATTGAGTAAAGATGTATTATTTTTCAAGAGCAGAAATTTTTTCTACGCGACGCGCGTGACGTCCGCCTTCAAATTCTGTATTAAGCCAAATCGTAACAATATCCTTTGCAAGGCCCGGTCCAATCACGCGTTCCCCCATCGTAAGAATATTGGCATTATTATGTTCACGACTAGCATGTGCGGAAAATGTATCGTGACAAAGCGCTGCACGTACACCTACAATTTTGTTGGCTGCAATACCAATCCCAATGCCTGTACCACAGATTAAGATACCTCGATCTGCTGCACCATCTACAACGGCATGTGCTACTGGTTCAGCAATATCCGGATAGTCACAAGATTCTGTACTATGTGTACCAAAATCTTCCACTTCATGGCCTAATGTAGACAATAATTCCTTAATTTCTTGTTTTAAATGTAATCCACCATGATCACAACCAATAGCAATTTTCATAGCTCTATCTCCTATTCTTTTGATGATACTAATCCAGCTTTCACCAAATTATAAATTTGCTCAGCACATTGATTATACACGTCTTGATTGGAACCGAAAGGATCTACCACATCTCCTGTACCATGCCCCCATTCAGCAAGGGTTTTAATTTTAGCTACTTCAAATGGAAATTGACGAAGTAACACAGATTTATGGTCTTGTGTCATACCAATAATCAAATCCGCTGAATTGACAAGCTCCATTGTAAGAGGTCTTGATTCATGGCCAGAAATATCAGCGATAGATTGAATCGCAATCACAGCTTCTTCTGTAGGCTTAGCACCATAAGCGGCAAATAATCCAGCCGAAACGACGTTCACATCTAGACCAAACTCTGTTGCTAAGGCCCGCGTAATACCTTCTGCCATTGGGCTACGACAGGTATTACCAGTACATACATACAAAATATTCATAATGACATCCTTACTGCCACAATTTCTGTGGCTATTTATACATTATAGCAAATACATCCAATATGTAAAGACATTTTTCTATTATGAATGGACATAATAAATATTACCTAATTGCTTATAAGTAGACAATCTGACCAGCACACGCCTTTTCCATGCGATTCATGACCGCTACGCCAAGGCCTGTATTCTGAACACCTTCTGCTAAAATATAATCTACATCACATTCATTAAAATGATGTAGTGTCTTATAAAAATCATGAGCCAAGGCTACTGCATCACCACTATGTCCATATACATGAAATTCACCGTGTACACTATCTTTTAACAAATCATATGTTTCTTGGCTAACAAGAAATGCACCACGTTTAGTTTCCTGTTCATGAATTACATTGTTGAAAACTTCCGCCACATCCTTGGGATTGCCTATAAATGCACGCATAGGTGCATCTGGAGCATAATGCTTATACTTCATACCCGGAGCCTTTGGCGCTTCATTTTGAGACGATAAGAATGGATCATAAGACACATTAGCTACAACTTGTTCTAACATTTCTTTTGTGATGCCGCCGGGCCGTAAGATGGTCACCCCATCATCTCTAACCTCTACAACCGTCGATTCCACACCAATCGTACAGAT
Source organism: Veillonella sp. (assembly GCA_022737715.1). Taxonomy (GTDB): domain Bacteria; phylum Bacillota; class Negativicutes; order Veillonellales; family Veillonellaceae; genus Veillonella. Next base: position 1,319 of record JAIITD010000097.1, on the reverse strand, counting down.
TCCAGCATCCACAATATAAGGAATACGACCGTTCATATCATCATAAACAGCTTGAGCAGAAGTAGGGCTTGGACGGCCTGAAATATTGGCACTAGGAGCTGCAATTGGCACACCAGCCATCGCTAATATGTCACGGCACACGCCATGATTTGGGCAACGTAATGCCACCCGATCTAACCCACCAGTTGCACGGTCAGGCACGAGATCAGATTTAGGCAATGTAATTGTTAAAGGACCCGGCCAAAAAGCCTCAATCAATAGCTTTGCTGTTTCAGGTATTTCTTTCACAAGCGGTTTAATACTTTCCGCATTTGGTACATGTAATATTAATGGATTATCTGAGGGACGACCTTTAGCAGCATAAATTTTATCCATTGCGTCTGCATCGAGACCATTGGCACCAAGGCCATATACGGTTTCCGTAGGAATTGCGACAACGTCACCATGACGCAACGCATGTGCAACTAATTGAAGATTTTCTCTTGTAAGTTCGGTAATGATTTTAGTCTCCACAATCTCACCCCTTCACACGAGCCGTCACAACCCGATTAATGCCCGCTAAATCGGCTGCAAAAGATATATCTACATAGGAACCAACAGCCTCCAGTAAAGATTTCACAGCCTCAGCTTGATCATATCCTACCTCAAAAGCTACAAGGCCATAAGGTTTTAGATATGTAACGCACTCCATAGCTAGCTGACGATAGAAATCAAGTCCATCTTCACCACCAAATAATGCAATATGAGGCTCATTAAGTACATCAGGAGACAGGATTTTCTTATCTTCTAATCGAATATACGGCGGATTAGATACAATCACATCAAACAACTCATTATGATGTTCTAAATAAGAAAACATATCCGATTCGTGAAATTCGCTACGATTCTCTAGCTTAAATGCTTCCTGATTCCGTGCAGCTACTTCAAGTGCATCACGAGAAATATCAAGGCCCATCCCTGTTGCTGTAGGCAAATAATGTAAGATACTTAGCAAAATAGTACCAGGGCCCGTACACATATCAAGGATTCGAATAGAGTCTTGTTGATGATACGAACTTAATACATATTCTACTAATGTTTCTGTATCAGGACGAGGAATGAGGACCTTATCATTGACGGCAAATGTCAATCCCATAAAATCTTTTGTTCCCGTTAAAGATGCTACAGAATGTCCTTTAGCCCGTTCAATGACAAGCGGTCTAAATCTATCCAGTTCTTCTTGCTCTAATGGTTGATCATAATTCGTATATAGATATATACGATTCTTCCCTAAAACGTGAGAAAGCAGTACTTCCCCATCAAGTCGAGGTGTATCCATC
>JAIITD010000096.1 GCA_022737715.1 Veillonella sp. | reverse complement strand
GAGGTCAAGGTGGTGAAAGTATGAAAATCGGTGAATTTTCAAAATTGGTAGGATTGTCCATTTCTACATTGCGATATTACGAGGATCAGGGGTTCCTTCACATCGAGCGACAGAACGGCATTCGCAATTACCATGCGGAGGACGTGGGCTTTGTGCAGTTTATTAAACGCTTGAAAGACATGGGAATGCCGCTTGCGAATATCAAGCAATATGCGGATTTAAGGTATGCCGGATTTCATACGGTCCGTGAAAGAATGACGCTGTTGCAAGAACACTATCGATTTATTGAGGCTGAAATCAAACGATTGGAAGGGTATAAGAATAATCTAGAAGATAAGTTGAAGTTGTATGAAACTTTAATAAAGAAAAATGAGATTGAGTAGTTTTTTATTTTAGATATTTAATAGCCATTGTATCAATATGGAGTCAATGGTCATCATATCAATATAGAACTCGATTTCTAAGGTATGGTATAATACTTTCATTATGTAGTGAGAAAAGGAGATCTAAATGGCAAATTTACCTAACTGCCCTAAATGTGGCGACGAATACACATACGAAGATGGTCATATGTACATCTGCCCTATGTGCGGACATGAATGGACAGCTGCCGATGCTGCGGCTGCAGCAGAAGCCGGTATTATCCGCGATGCTAATGGTAACGAATTAGCTGATGGCGATACCGTTGTTGTTGTAAAGGACCTCAAAGTAAAAGGCGCTGGCGTATTGAAACAAGGTACGCGTGTTAAAAACATTCGCCTCATTTCTGATGCGAGCGATGGCCACGATATCGATTGCAAAATTGATGGCTTTGGCGCGATGGCGTTAAAATCTGAAATGGTTAAGAAAATCTAATCATGAAATCCCTACCGATAGAACGTCGGTAGGGATTTTTTCGTGCTATAATCAAGGTATAATGTGTTACGTAAATTTGTATAATTTTGAGGAGCAATTATGATATCTCAGGAGGAATTAAAGGCGTGTACGTATAATTTATTAAAGGAGCGAGGCGTTACCGTTCAGGACATTGCGGATATTGTGATGATGATTCAACAACCATATATTCCTGATTTGACGATGGACGAGTGCGTAGAGAGTGTACAGGCTGTACTTGAAAAACGAGAAACACAAAATGCCATCATTACGGGCATAGAATTGGATAGATTGGCAGAGCAGAAGAAATTATCTGAGCCATTACAAAGTATCATGACTCGCGATGAAGCGTTATTTGGTATTGATGAAATTCTCGCGTTATCCATTGTGAATTTATACGGATCCATTGGATTTACGAACTATGGCTATGTTGATAAGGTAAAACCTGGCATTATTAAAAATCTTGATAGCAAGGTTGATAGTCACTGTAATACGTTTCTTGATGATTTAGTTGGTGCCGTGGCGGCCGCTGCAGCGGGACGCATTGCGCATAACACGCCAAATCGGGTGCACCATGTCGTTGTGGAGGGATAGAATATGAACGTTTTAGTCGTAATTGATATGCAACATGATTTTGTGGATGGTTCCCTTGGATCTCCACAGGCGCAAGCCATTGTGGACAATGTGCGTCAAAAAATTGCATCCTTTGATGGACCTGTTATTTTTACACGGGATACTCACGATACTAATTATCTTGAAAGCCAAGAAGGTCGGCATTTACCGGTTGTGCATTGTGTGAAAGACACGATTGGTTGGCAAATTATGGAGAGTCTTATTACGGCCGCAGAAAAACGTAACACTATCCATCCGTACTTTATCATTGATAAACCTAATTTTGGATCCTCTGAACTAGTAATGCGCTTACAAGGAATGAATGCAGCAGATCCTATTGAAAGCATAATCTTGGTCGGTGTTTGTACAGATGTATGCGTTGTATCGAATGCTATATTGTTGAAAGCGGCTTTGCCAGAGGTGCCAATTCATGTGGACTCTGCGTGCTGTGCGGGCGTGACAGAAGAAGCTCATCAAGCTGCGTTATTAACAATGCGTCAATGTCAAATTGAAGTAGATAATGATTTGTAAGAGCTATATAGATTGAAATATTAGTTAAATAGTGATATGCTATACACAATTACATAGCAGAGTATGCAAAGACCATTCAAGGGTATCGATCATATAATATCGATACCCTTTTTCTTGTGTACAAAGCTAAATGGTTTTATTTAATATGAAGGTATATATTGACGTTTATCTATATAGATAGTACAATATACAAAGAATGATAATTTGTATCAATTAAAACTGTAAAACGAATATGGTGCTTATTGATAAGCCTGTACTCTGATTTGATTAATTGATTCTATAATACCGATGCAGGTGCATCGAATCGCTTTCACAAGAACGATACTAATTACGATATCGTTCGTGCCCTAATTACAAGGAGGACTATTATGAAACCTTTCGAACTCGCACCACTACCATATGCTTATGATTATCTTGAGCCTGTTATCGATGCAGAAACAATGAAATTGCATCATGACAAGCATCACCAAGCGTATGTTAATAATTTGAATGCAGCCATCGCGAAATATCCTGATCTTGCGTATGGTTGTGTAGATTGCATTCTCGGCGATATTGCCAATGTGCCAGAGGATATCCGTCAAGCGGTTATCAACAACGGTGGTGGTCATAAAAACCACACCATGTTCTGGGATATCATGACGAAATCTGATACGTCTAAGTTGCAAGGCCCTTTGAAAGATGCTATCGATGCTGATCTTGGTGGCTATGATGCCTTTGTTGAAAGCTTTTCCAATGCGGCAGCAACACGTTTTGGTTCTGGTTGGGCTTGGCTAGTAGTTAACAAGGACGGCAAATTAGAAGTAACGTCTACGGCTAACCAAGATAATCCTCTCTTGGAAGGTAAAACTGCTATTCTTTGTCTAGACGTGTGGGAACATGCATACTACTTACACTACCAAAATCGTCGCCCAGACTATATCAAGGAATTCTTCCGTGTTATCAACTGGGATAAGGTAGCTGAAAACTACGAAAAAGCATTACAACCACATCATCAATAAGATGATTGTTAACGGATAGATGATGAATCTATGTCCAACTAACGGATTGATTTGTCATCTATTCGTTATTTTTTTGAATAACTTTCAAAAAGTATAGCCATGGATACAGATTTTCTAATCGATATCGTTTATCATAGAAATATAAGATATACAAACGACATATTTACTAGTAGATAGATATTAATAATACGAGGTACTATAGATGGAAAAGAAATTAGATTTATCCAAATCCGTTTATGATTTGGTACAAGAATATCCAGAGGTTATAGATATTATGAAAGGCTTGGGCTTCACTGAAATTACGAATAAGGTGATGCTCCACTCCGTTGGCAAAATCATGACCATCCCTAAAGGGGCTAAGATGAAGGGCATCTCTATGATGGATATCGTAGGGGCCTTTATGAAAGCTGGCTTTACATTGGAAGGCGAAATGCCTAACCTACACGGTGATGATGCAGCATCTGCTAAGGAAGCTCCTGTTGAGGAGACTGCTATTCAATCAGCGGAACCTAAGGTAAGCGAAGATGCAGAAGCTAACGTAGAGGATCCTGTTACAGATAGCGAACGGGTAGAGCAATTAAAGGGATTCTTAAAACGCCTAGGCACAGGCGAAGCACTTGGCGATGTGCGCAAAGATTTTGCCAGCCAATTTAAGCATGTTGAAGCCAGTGAAATTATGAAGGCTGAACAAGGCCTTATGCGTGAAGGTACACCTCTAGAAGAGGTACAACAACTATGCGACCTTCATTCTGCCTTGTTCCACGGTTCTACCATTCATGAACAAATGGAAGCAGAACATGCGAAGGTAGAGGCTGCTTTAGAAGCACAAGATAAGAAGCAAACGGTAACAACGCTTGTAGAAACAGTAGGCCATCCACTCAATCAATTGACAGAAGAAAATAAGGCACTTAGTGATTTGATTGAAGAGATTCGTCCTAAGGTGGCAGATAAAACGGCAACCATTGATGATGTAAATAGAGTGCGTCAATTATCTGTTCACTATGCTAAAAAAGGTGATTTGTTATATCCAAAATTAAAGGTGGACTATGCTATCGGTGGCCCATCTATGGTTATGTGGACCGTTGACGGCGACATTCGAGACCAACTAGGAGATTTAGCAAAATCTAGCCAAAGCGTAGATGATTGGTATAGACGCTTTGACGAGCTTCTCACCCGCGCTCAAGAGATGATTTACAAGGAACAAAATATTTTGTTCCCTATCTGTGCGGAAAACTTTACAACTCAAGACTGGTACCACATTTACAAGGATAGCGCACAATATGAGGAAATCTTTGGTGTAAAACGCCTTGCTTGGCCAGACGCTGAACATGCCTTAGCTGAAAGTCCTGTACCAGCTAGTTCAGAGGATAATACGATTGCCCTCATTGGTGGTACTTTCACCCTTGACCAATTGGACGCAATGCTCAACACAATGCCGATGGAGGTAACCTTTGTTGACCACGAAGATATTAATCGCTATTTTAACGACGGTGAAAAGGTCTTTAAACGTCCTACTACGGCGATTGGCCGCGATGTGTTCTCCTGCCATCCACCAAAGGTAGAACCAATTGTACGTGGCATCATTGATTCCTTCCGCAAAGGGGACCGTGACAATGTGGCCGTATGGCTTGAAAAACAAGGCCGTCCGTTCTATGTAAACTACATGGCGGTTCGCGACAAAAATAAGAAATACCTTGGTACATTGGAACTCGTACAAGACATGCAATTTGCTAAGGACCATTTCGCAAGATCTAAATAAGAAAACCAATATGACGAAACTATGACAAAGAGGCTGCTTTAGAATTGATGCTAGAGCAGCCTCTTTATATGTATGACTGGTATGGACTAAGGCCGTATGTGATTGATGATACTGTGCGTAGCAGTCTTGATATTAGCTAGGCTCGTGGCCAAGTTCAGCCGTACAAAGGTGGCGTAGCTTTCACCACCGAACCATTCGCCAAAGCTAGGGGCGATGCGGCATTGATTTTCGAATAGGTCGTGCATATCTTCGGCCCTTACATAGGCGCCAAAATCAATCCACGCTAAATAGGTGCCGTCCATAGGACTGATGCGGAGTTTTGGTAGGGCAGAGAGCAGCTCGTTACATAAGTATTCGTAGTTCTCACGAATGACAGCGCGTACATCGTCTAGCCAAGCCTCCGCCTCTGGATGGGTATAGGCGGCTGTGATGGCCGTTTCTGCGATCACATCGGCATCCGTGTGGTACACTTGCGCCTTATAGGCATTATATTGATGTCGTAACGCCTCGTTGGGAATCATCACTTCCGCCTGGTGTAGGCTGGCCATGTTAAACGATTTTGACACAGAGGATAGGCTAATCACGTGGTCTACATAGATGCCGTTAGATACGGATAGTGCGGACGTAAACGGTGTGGAACCGGTAATAAGGTCTTGATGGATTTCGTCACTGATGATGAGCACATTGTGTTGCTTACAGATACTAAATAATCGGGTCATTTCCTCTTCGGTCCATACGTGGCCCACGGGGTTATGCGGATTGCAGTGGATGAAAACCTTCACATCGTTTCGACTAATGGCGGACTCGAATGCATCATAATCAACGGTGTATTCATTGGTCATCGTGCGATGTAGCGGCACCGCAACGATGTGCCTGTTTGCATCATTGGCACGGGTATCAAAGGCTCCGTACACAGGCGTAAGGACCGCTATGGTATCGTTTGCTTTGGTGAAAGCCCCAATACACCACATGATACCGGTAATGACATTGGGGGCACTAGTGAGCCAGTCTTGTTTAATCGCGCAGTTGTGGCGGTGTTTATACCAATGTATGACAGCCTCTATATACTTCGGATTTGTCATGGTGTAGCCCAAAGGATTGGCCTTTACATAGTTGGAAATCGCCCCTTGTATGCACGGTGGTGTCATAAAGTCCATATCTGCCACCCACAGTGGTAGTAGGTCGGTGCGACTAAATTTTAAATATTCGCCGTCCCATTTGCGGGAATGAGAACCGCGACGGTCTATATAGTATGTTTCAGTAAATTCTGTAGTGTTCATAGGAATACCTCATGTATTTTATCTTATGTATGTATTATAGCAATAAATGTATATAAAATAAGCATATTGTATCCCACGTCCTTGACGGAGCTCGCTTTCACAATTTAAAATGTACTATAGAATAGTGTGTGTCTCACCAGTGACCACACTCGTATCGAATGGTTACAAATGATAAATTCTTGGCCGTATATAGTGAGCGATGTTCATATGTGAGTTTGCCTCATCGAACTGTGCCGCTATATAGGAAGGCTAATATAAGTATAGTACTGGATCCTGTTAAGGAGGCATGTGCCATGAGTAATGAATTGAAACCCCTTCATTTTGATGCGGATTATACGATGGAGGAGGCGCTCGCTGAGGCGAAACGTTGTCTAAATTGTCCAAAACCTTTGTGCCGCATGGGATGTCCTATTGAAAATGAAATCCCTCGTTTTATCCAAGCAATCGCACACGGTAACTTTGGTTTAGCCAACGATATCTTGGCGGAACGCACAAACTTGCCAGCCATCTGTGGTCGCGTGTGCCCTCGTGAAAATCAATGCGAAGGTAACTGCATCATGAATAAGGCTAAGAAACCGCCTATCAACATCGGTAAATTGGAACGCTTTGCTGC
>JAIITD010000095.1 GCA_022737715.1 Veillonella sp. | reverse complement strand
CATGACTTCGTATTTGTTCATACAAAATCACCTCCTCTTTCGGACTAATGCCCCTATCGACACATAGGGGTAGGAAGTGCTTACCATTAATAAGCTCTACTATTATAACCTATAAGTAAGATGAAAGCAAGTAGGTCTTATATAATAAACGCCTCGCCATCATCAACAACACAAACGCTCCTATGAGGCACGAGCGCCACTACCTTCTCAGGACTTTCAGTATGAACCGGAATAATAATATCAGGATCAACCATTTCTATGAACTGAACTAAATCGTCCTTTGAGACATGACCACTGGCATGACATATATAAGATGGATATGTATCTAACAATTCTTTCAATACTAAATTCTCCTCAATATATCCTGTCCACATGGAATATATAATACGTACATCATCTTTAGGGAACTCTTTAATTTTAGAAATAAAATTTTCTGTCCCTCTTACTAAGGATACAAATCCATGTTCCATATAGTATTTAGGATACCGTCCTTTATCAATAACTAATGGGCTATCATGTCTACGATACAAAGAACTTTCATAATATACATTATTAATCACAGTATCTAATATTCTTTTCTGATAAGCATCACAAATGAGTACTTTATCAGTTGGCATATTCTGCCAAATCCCCATAATACGGTCAATATTCATAGTGGAACACATAACAAAAACATATTTCCCATCTTGAATATATGAATAAATATCGTCTAATACTGTGGCTTCAGATATACAATCATCTGCGTCTCTAGACAATGAGGTGCCCTCTGTAATTAATACATTAACCTCCCCTATATAGGTGTTAACTAATTTGTCTAATACGTGATGGCGCAACCCATGCATCCGGAAATCACCTGTATATAAGACACGTTTTCCTTCTGCTTCAATGACAAACATATAACTATCCGCAGCACTATGATCGATAACTAAAGGTCTGATACGTATATCACCAATAGAAAAGACATCTCCGCCTCGAAATGTATTAGCACCTAATAAGCGCAAGTATAAACCTCTATCTTGATACTCAGCACCTATTAGCGCGATTTCCTTACTTAATTCACCCATATATAATGGAATTTCTGACAGTGCAGAGGTTAGTTGGCCTAAGTGATCCATATGATAATGAGAAATCACAATACCGTCACAATCCGGCTTTCCTTTTGTAACGCCGTCTATATCCAGATTTATAGGTATATACTTTTCATCTAAACTTAATTCATTACCAAAATCTAACATAATGCTAGTAGATGCTGTACTAATTTCTATAGCACTACCACCAATCTGATGAGTACCGCGATGTACAGTAATATTCATAGTAACTAATCCTTTATGATTTCTAAGCATTCTGTGCAATATTCATAGTATTCAACAGAATCATTATCATCCTTATCTCTCAAACGATTAGCAGTTTGCGTGCCACTACGTTTCAGCATAAGAAAGCGTATTTGTTTTAACATTTCTTCTTGCTCTAGAATAGCCTTACACAATTTATACAATTGGGTATTTTCATTTAATAACCCCAAGCCTTTAATTTCTTTATATTGCTGTGTTTTAATTGTTTTATCCGGATATCTAGTTTTACCATTATCAAACGACACCATTAGATTTCTTTCATAGCCGTTTTCATCCTCTGAAAATGCACCTTCATCAAATAAGATTACTAATTCCGCCTGAGTGTCATTCAAAGTAGCTTGGTGATTTTCATCATTCAGTTTTTGTTTTACTTGATCTAACGCCAAAAGTTTATAGTATGTATAGGCTTCTAAGATACAACGTAATAATGTTTCATCACTCACAGATGGCCTGTATTTTAATTCAACTATAGAAATTAAATTATCCTTTTCATTGTATGATAATAAATCTATTTTTCCATAAGAATCAGACATCTCATTTTTTAATGGTGTTTGATAATCAAGAATCGTCCCTAACCCATCTATATCACCTTGTCTATATAATAATTTAGCTAATATTTCTTCTTTACGATTTGTTGAAATAATACATTCACATTTCTTACTGTGATTAGGTACAAAATGATTTGTTCTAACAGGTACTAAAGAATTCCATGCTGTTAATAAATCATTTTCTAAAATGGACTTTGCAATTCGTTCCGTGTATAAATTTTCCTTTATTTTCTTTTCACCCGTAACATATCCACGATAATTCAAAATGGATGTTTTATAAAAGTTTCCCACTTCTTTTTGTTCATTAGTTAATTTTGAAAACTTGTCTTCTAGATTTATATCACTAAATACTACACGAAAAGCGTCTTTCATACTCATTTCCACAACACACCTCCGACAACAACAAATAATATACTTTTCTTATATATCATTATATATAATTAAATGGACCAAAAATACCCTATAGTATCTTCTTTTAAATTCTATAGAAACCTCTTGCACCATTTTCTTATATACTTTACTATATATAGAGAATTCTAATTATAAAAAGGAGTCATCATGGCTAATATTAATGAAAACTATTTAAACCTACAAGGTTCTTATTTATTTGCTAACATTGCTAAAAAAGTAGCAGATTACCAAGCTGCACATCCAGATGCTGACATTATTCGTCTTGGTATCGGCGATGTGACATTGCCTTTAGTACCTGCTATCGTAGATGCTATGACTAAGGCTGTTCAAGAAATGGGCAAAGCTGAAACATTCCGCGGTTATGGCCCTGAACAAGGTTATGATTTTCTTCGCAAAGCAATCATCGAAGGCGATTACAAACCATATGGCATCGAAATCGGCATGGACGAAGTATTCGTTTCTGACGGCGCAAAATCCGATGTTGGTAACATTCAAGAGTTATTCAGTGAAGATAATATCATCGCTATCACTGATCCTGTATATCCTGTATACCTTGATTCCAATGTTATGGGCGGTCGTACTGGCCAAGCTGTTGACGGTATGTTTGAAAAAGTTGTATACCTTCCTACATTTGCAGAAAATAATTTCTCTCCAGAATTTCCTTCTGAACGCGTAGACATCGTATATCTTTGCTCCCCTAACAATCCTACAGGCACTGTACTTAGCCGTGCACGTTTAGCTGAATGGATTAAATGGTGTAAAGAAAACGACGCTATCTTGATGTTCGACTCTGCTTATGAGGCTTTCATTAGCACAGAAGACACTGTAAAATCCATCTACGAAATCGAAGGCGCTCGTGAAGTAGCTATCGAGTTCCGTTCCTTCTCTAAAACTGCTGGTTTTACAGGTACACGTTGTGCCTATGCAGTAGTGCCAAAAGAAGTAACAGGCAAAACTAAATCTGGTGAACGTCAGCCTTTGAACCCTATGTGGAACCGTCGTCAATGTACTAAATTCAATGGTGTACCTTACATCGTTCAACGTGGTGCCGAAGCGGTATATTCAAAAGAAGGCCGTGAACAAACTCGTGCGAACATCGCATACTACAAAGAAAATGCACGTATCATCAAAGAAGGTCTCGAATCTATTGGCCTTACTGTATACGGTGGCACCGATGCACCTTACATTTGGTTAAAAACACCTGGCAACATGACAAGTTGGGAGTTATTTGACCTTCTTCTTGAAAAGGTACAAATCGTATCTACACCAGGCTCTGGTTTTGGTCCACACGGCGAAGGTTACCTTCGTTTAACTGCATTCGGCAGCCGTGAAAATACAATCCGTGCCGTAGAACGCATTAAAACATTACAATTCTAACACTATTACAACTAAAAATAGGTAATATAAAACGGTTGTGAAACCTTCTCTTCGAATGGTTTCACAACCGTTTTTATTTAAAATCCATCTACTAATTAAAAGCTGTGATGAATACCGGCATCTACGCGATAAGATGTATCAATAGTACTACCAAAGTTTTTAGTAAATGTTCCATATAAATATGTATTTGGACGGAAGCTCCAAGAACCGCCTAATTCAAGATCAAGCCAAGTATCTTTCAAATCCACTACACTATTAGTCGTTGGTTCACCGACCATGCTATACGTTGCTTTCATCTTGCCAGAGAATTCATGCGCCAATGCAGCTTTAAGGAATACATTACTATTCTTAGCTTCCTTACCAATGCCGATACCCAAACGGCCTATAGCAGAATTAACCGCATCAGAATTGATATGAACAGAGCTACTAGTATTCGTGCGAGCATCAAAGCTTTCACTAGACAAGCGGCTAAGAATCAATTCCGCACTAGGATCGATATAGAAACCATTTTCTCTCTTAATACGCTTGCCATATTCAAGGCTCAAAGATGCACCTGTATTATGATAGTCCCCACTTAACGACGTACCTAAACTATTATATACAGTAAAATCATTTTTCAAACGATTTCCTTTAGCAATGATATCTAAATAACGGCCATCATTAAATTGTTTAGAGCCATAGATTGCTACCCCTGCTGTCTTACCAGAGCCAGAACCTAGCGCATAATCATTGTTGTTTGTGCCATATAGGAAGGCTCCACCAACAATCCAGTTTCCTCGTTTCGTATCATAGCCAACTTGCGCCATATTATAGGTTTGATTGACATAGGCAGAGTCCGTAATTTTAGACTTGCCACCAATGTATTTACCCCATACACCTTGATTGTCAGCGTTCAAACGAACATCGCCCAAACGGCGTTGCAAATCATTGGTATCAGCTCGCATTTGCATAACAGATGATGCTAATGCACTCTTGGCACCGGAGACAAGTTCACTTTCACTAGTGGATAATACGGTTTTATTAGACACCATAGCACGTCCGTCTGCATCAAAATCATCTGGGCTAAGTTTGGCATTTAACGTAGGACTAATCACACCCGTTTCTAAATGCACATTAACGCCAAGATTTCGCTCACCCTTCGTATATCCATTGTAGACTATTTTCTTCACAAATTGATTTTCTGCTAATCCTGGAATTTCGGCATTAGCATGTTCTTTCAAAGCATCTACGGAGCTACGCAATGTAACAGAAGAACCAGGCTCAGCATGGTTGATAACCACTTCACCCTTTCCGTTTTCTGCAGCAGGCGCACCTTTTTCATAATCAATAGCTGTATGACCAGCATAATTATTAATCGTAATAGGCCGTGCATCTACGGCTTGGATAATACCGCGGCTACCTTCTGTGGCACCACCTATAAAGTGCTCTACCTTACTACCTGTATAGAGATAATTTGCAGTATCTGGTCGGCCTTGTGTAGGGTATTCACGTTCAGCTCCTAACCATTCATTACGCCATGTAGCACCATTTTGTAAATATAATCTCAAACCGCCATGATGAGGATTATTGTTGCTTTCATCAAATTCATTGAGTACACCACCCACTAATTTAGAATTTGGTGTCGTTAATCCCAATGAAATTTCTGATCCATGATTGTGTGGATTTTTATCAATACCATAGTTTTTATTGATAAAACCAATATTGCCATACATATTGACGTCCTTAGCACCTGGTTTCAATCCATCCATGCCAGTATTCACATAGACAAATCCTTCTTCTGAAAGTGCAGAATATGTATCAGATGTCGTTAAAGGATGTGTCGTTACATCTGCCCCACCTAGAATCCGAATGTATCCATCCTTATTAGCTTGCAAACCTACGCCAATGGCATCTACTTTGGCATTACCTTGTACGGTAATACGGGTATCATCATTATTACCATCGTTTGTAACCCCACCATAACCAGCATAAATACCACTCATGTAGTAGTGTGCCAAATCCGGTCTGCGCTTCTCTCCACTTTCTGCAGGAGCTGGATTTTTAACCGTTACATTTACATTTTTATCGATGGCAACTTGTGTACCATCAAGAGCATATATGCCAGTCACATTGTTGTGGTATTTTGTACCATTTACACCAAGACCAGATACATTGACGGTCAAATCATCGGTATAGTGTTTATTTTCACCCCACAAATTTAATCCAATAGATTTCCCATCCGTATGACTTTCAACTGTAGTAGCCGATACCATAACCTCTGCACTAGCACCGGTAATAATTAAAGCAGCAATAACAGCAAGGTTTATCGTCCTTCTCATCTCTTAACCTCCTCAAACTATACACAATAATATGCATATATTCATTGTACATATATGGAGGGTATATGTGTCAATTTTTGTACATATGATGTTTTCTTTTATGTATATTCCCATGCGCAATGTATCGATATAATGATGAATAATAACAACCAAATTATTTTCTTCACATAATATATCCTGTATAAGTCTATAGAATATTATAAAAAGAGAATTTTCTATGTTATAATAAAGATATTAGTTATTACACTAGATTTTATAATTATATAGGAGGCTAATATGAGCAAAATTCGTATTGGTATCGTAGGCTATGGCAACTTAGGCCGTGGCGTAGAAGCATCTGTTAAATTGCAACCAGATATGGAACTCGTAGGCGTATTCTCTCGCCGTAAAGGTTTAGAAACAGTATCTGGTGTTCCTACATACACTATGGAGGATTTACCTAATTTCAAAGGCAAAATCGATGTTATGGTTCTTTGTGGTGGTTCTGCAACAGACCTTATCGAACAAACTCCAATGGTAACAAAATACTTCAACTGCATCGATTCTTTCGATACACATGCACGCATTCCTGAACATTTCGCAAACGTAGACAAGGTAGCTAAAGAAGCTAAAACTGCTACATTGATTTCTTGTGGTTGGGACCCAGGTATGTTCTCTTTACAACGTGTTTACGCTGAAAGTATCTTACCTCATGGTAAATCCTACACATTCTGGGGCCGTGGCGTTTC